>NZ_SFBZ01000011.1:0-13525 GCF_007095495.1 Microcystis sp. M_QC_C_20170808_M9Col
GGTAATTGACCAGGTGAAAATGGGTAAAACCCCACACCCCACCTGCCCCCCCGATGTCGGGGGGGTTGGGGGGGCCACACCCTGCCACCAGGAAAAACTTTTTCAGCAGACCCTAATTAACAAGCGCAGACATTCCGCCTTAACCTTGGCTCGCTCTTTGTTTGCAATGTTCATCTTGGCCATCAAAGCTGAAGCAACCGGATTCGACTGATTGAGAAAATCTCGCCAATTTAATCGATTTAACTGCACTACTTGATAGTTAAATTCTAAGACCTTAAAATCGGTAAAATCGACCACATATTGACTAATCGCTGCTCTTTTTGGCTTTGAATAAGAAAAAATTACAATCGGATAAATCCGTAAGACAAATTTCTCATGAAAGCGAGCAAAATAAGTAAACATTCGCCGGTTAAACCACTTGCGGGAACTTTCCTGTACCTCCAGATGAATCAGAAAAAAAGATTCTTTTCCGCTAAACTTAACTTGTGCGACTAAATCGCTTTCATACCTTTCTCCTTCTGTGACATCGGTAAATACTTCTTTGTCTAAAAAAGTAATCGAGTCCCTATCTCAATAATCGATCAATTGAGGGAAAAACAACTCAATAAATTCCACAAAAAAGGTGGAGATTAACTCCTTAAATAAGCGATCATGGTCAATATTATTAGTCATGTAATATCATCTTAACGAATCTGAGCGATGAATGACTACTCTTCTCTATTGTATTCTGAAAAGTCGGTTTTGGCAACGGATTGTTATGACCTTACCCCCTTAAACTACGAGGGGAGGGGGAACTACGAAAAGAGGGGGATACTTTCCGCAAAAAACCCCACAGAAAACGGGTTTCTTCAAGAAACCCGTTTTCTAGGTGACTTAATACTTCTTTCTAGGGTTCATCATAATTGGCGATTGTTGGGTTCATTTGAGATGAAGTATGACGGTATTTGGCATCATCTCCAGACGATCAGTTAAGCCGCCAGTTAACCCGACAGTATATATTAAGAAAAGCAACAAATACTTTACAGATAAACAAAAATATGCAGCAAATTCTAGGATTAGAGACACAACCAAAAATCTGGCATTGGCGGGGATTCAAAATCACCTATCAGAGTGCGGGGGAGACGGGACCTGCGATCGTGCTTGTGCATGGATTTGGGGCATCTTGGGGACATTGGCGCAAAAATATCCCCGTTTTAGGCGAAAAATGTCGCTGTTTTGCCCTAGATTTAATTGGTTTTGGCGGTTCCGACAAACCCGAACCGAAAAACGAGATCGATTACACTTTCGAGACTTGGGGGGCGCAAATTGCCGATTTTTGTCGGGAAGTGGTGGGGGGGCCTGCTTTTTTGGCGGGTAATTCTATCGGTTGTGTGGCCATTATGCAGGCTGCCGTCGATCATCCCGATTTTGTCCTTGGGGTGGCGGCGATTAATTGTTCCCTCAGACTACTGCACGAAAGAAAACGGGGTAAATTACCCTGGTATCGTCGTTTAGGTGCGGATATTGCCCAAATAATTCTCAAAAATAAAGCAATTGGGGCTTTTTTCTTCCAACAGATCGCTAAACCCCAGACAGTGCGTAAAATTCTCCTGCAAGCTTATCGGCGCTCGGAAGCGGTAACGGAGGAATTAGTGGAAATAATCCTAAAACCCGCCAGAGATCAGGGAGCGATCGAGGTTTTCCTCGCTTTTACCGGTTATTCTGGCGGCCCACTGCCGGAAGACCTGCTGCCGATTCTCCCCTGTCCAGCGATTCTGCTTTGGGGTAGCGAGGATCCCTGGGAGCCCTTGGCCTTGGGCCAAGAATTAGCAGGATTCCCGACCGTAAAACAGTTTATCCCCTTAGCCGGTTTAGGCCACTGTCCCCAGGACGAGGCCCCAGAAATAGTTAATCCGATTTTATTAGACTTCCTACAAGCTCCTATCTAGGGTTTGCGGCAAAAAGTTTGTTGGTGGGGGTAGGGTGTAGGGTGTGGGGTGTGGGGTGTAGGGTTTTACCCATTTTCAGGCGGTCAATTACCTAATTTTCAGGGAAAAAGTCCCTGAATTTTCCCCCCAATCACTCCAATCGCTGGTACTTTTTGATTTCAAAAAAGTCTAAAAATATTATCCAACAAGGTTTTTAGATTTATTCAGCAAACCCTATCTAAGTTCCTCTAGTAACCGGAAGGCCGGGCATTAATGGGTTGTTGGATGGAGAAACCTCGGTTAATACTTGGAGGTGGGACTTGATTGGGGGTGCCATTATTGTTAGGTGGCATTCCCTGATTGGGATAACCAGTGACGTTAGGTTGACTGCTGTAGACGGGGGCCTGATATACGGGGGGTTGATAATAGTTGGATTGGTTGCTAGAGCCGGGGACGGGGTTAGGGTTGGCATTATTCCGGGAGGGTAGGGCCTGAACATTTTGTTGCTCAGGGGAATAATTTCCCTGGGGGTTGACTTGATTCGGGCTGCCCCCGGGGTTGGGATTAGGAAAATTATTCAAGTTATTAGTCCGCGAGCGATTTTCGATTTCCCTTTGTAAAGGATAATTGCTAGTGTCGCCACTAATCGGTCGCACTTGAATCGGTTGCAGACTTTTACTAGGCTTCGGTGCCTGATTTTGCTTAGGCTGCGGCATTAACGGGGTGAACAAAGAGGGTTTCTGGTTGTTATCGGGATTAGTATTTAAAGGATTAAAAGGCTGGGTCGAGGCCGGTTTGTTCAGGCGAGCGGTATTATTATGGGCAGGAATGGCCGGCAATGGTACAGCAGTGGGGAGAGGAGTATCGGTAATCTGGTTAGCCCTGATTTCCCGCTCCTCCAAGGACATTCCTGGGGTATCTAATACCGAACCCAACCATTCAGGATTCTGTTGATATACCCACAAACCAATTAGAGCCAAGGAAAATATTCCTAACGGTAGCCAAAATAAAGGTTGGGCAAAGGGTTTTAATCCCGCCAGGAAATAGCGCATGGAAGAAGAATCTTTATAGTCACTCATACCGCTTAACCCTCTATAGGTTTTCCCCCATGCTATCAAATCAGTGAGCAGTTATCAGTTTTTTAGCCGTCAGCCTTGCACAACAGGTGACGCTTATCTGGAGAAAAAAGCTCAAGCTCTAGGTTTCAATCTTAAGAGTTTTCAGTTCCCCGTTCCCTGATACGGCGTACAATGATAAGATTGTCTTCAAAGATACAATAGGCGTTTGTCTTCGCTAGAGAGTTTATGAAAGTTGGCGATCGAGTCCGTGTAATTGAGTCTGTGGTAGTTTATCACCATCCTGAACACAAATCGGATCCTTTTGACCTGAAAGGACTAGAGGGAGAGGTGAAAGGGATTGTCACCGAATGGCGTGGTAGGCCGGTTAGCGCCAACCTACCCGTCCTCGTCGAGTTCAGTAAAAAGTTTAAAGCCCATTTTCGAGATTTTGAGTTAGAAATCCTGGAAAAAGCCGCCGAATAGGGACTTTTTCGCTTATTTAAGCTACGAAGCGAATAAATTTATTTTTGCCCACCTGTAGGACTTTTCCCGTTAAAGCTTCGGCTGTCTCAAAACTTTTGTCCACATCGGTGATTTTCTCGCTATCGATCCTCACCGCACCCCCCTGAATCTGTCTTCTCCCTTCGCCGCTACTTTTACATAAGCCGGTGGCCGAGAGAAGATAGAATAATTTCAGGGGAAAAGTGACCGCTGCTAGGGAAAATTCGGGTACAGAAGCAGCGGCCGCTGTATTTCCCTGTAGAACTATCTCCTGCGCCGTTTTTTGTGCTTTTAATGCCTCCTCTTTCCCGTGAAACTGGGCAACTACCTCGATCGCCAGTTGTTTTTGTGCCTCTCGCGGATTGCTCGCCATAGCATCTAAGGGCAAATTTGTCAATAGCTCGTAATAATCTTTTAACAAAGCGTCGGGGGTTTTTTCCAGTTTCGAGTACATGGACAGGGCCGATTCCCGCAATCCCACATAATTATTCAGGGATTTGGACATTTTTTGACTGCCATCGGTTCCGATTAAAATCGGTAAAAGTAGCCCGAATTGCCGTTTTTTACCGAAATATTTCTGCAAATCACGACCGACGACAATATTAAATTTTTGATCAGTTCCTCCCAATTCCACATCGGCCTCGACAGCTACGGAATCATAACCCTGCATTAAGGGATAGAGAAATTCATGGAGAAAAATCGGGGTTTCCTGGTCGTAGCGTTCGGAAAAGCCTTCTTTTGCCAACATTTGCCCCACGGTCATGGTGGAGAGGAGTTCGAGAATTTGCGATAGGTCTAATTTCCCCAACCATTCCGAGTTATAGCGAATTTCTAGGCGATTAGGGGTGTTAAAATCTAAAATTGGGCGTAATTGTGCCAGATAATTCTCGGCATTGGCTCTCACTTCTTCGATGGTCAATTGTTTTCTAACTTCCGATTTTCCCGTCGGATCGCCGATTCTAGCGGTAAAATCACCAATAATCACCACTGCTACATGACCGGCATCCTGGAAAGCACGCAGTTTCCGAAAAGGGATACTATGACCTAGGTGAATATCGCTGCCGGTGGGGTCAATACCTAGTTTAATTCTTAAAGGGCGATCAGTAGTTTGCAGTAGTTGGGTTAAATTTTCCCTAGGGTCTTGGGAGTCGGGTTGATGGGGGAATAGGTCACTGGTTCCACGGGTTAGCCAGTCTAGGGAGGAAGATACGGTCATTGTTGCTCATTTTCCACAGCTTTCCCATTATAGTTTTTTATTATGTCAAGTAACAAGCCAAAGGTAAATAAACTGGTATCTTCAATAAGAGTCGATAACATCTTGACAATTCTCCCGATCAAATATAGAGTCTTAAAATCTTCTTTTTCAAAATTATCAAAAAATTTCCCTGTCTTGAATTGCGATCAGATAAGCCGATGAATCCTAGTTTTAATAACTCTATACCAGTGCAGAGTATCAAAGTTTCTGTAATTGTTTCTACCTATAAATCAGCGGAGTTTATCCGGGGTTGTCTAGAGGATTTAGTTACTCAAACTCTTTATGAAAAGGGAGAAGTAGAACTTATTATTATCGATAGTGCTTCCCCGGAGAATGAAGGGGAGATTATCCAAGAGTTTCAAGAAAATTATCCTAATATTATTTACCAGAGAACTAGAGAACGAGAAACCCTCTACCGCGCTTGGAATCGTGCTATTAAACTAGCTAGGGGTTCCTATATCACCAATGGGAATACTGATGATCGTCGCTGTTTTAATGCTCTGGAAATTATGGCTAATTATCTAGATAACAATAGAGAGATTAGTTTAGTTTATGCCGATCAATTAATTACCACCTTCAAAAATGATACTTTTGCCACCACCCCAGCTTTAAAACATTGGAATTGGCCAAATTACTCCTATCAACAGATGCGTCAAGGTTGTTGTGTGGGTTCTCAACCAATGTGGCGAAAAATGCTGCACGATAAATATGGTTATTTTCAGGAAAATTTTCGCTGTGCTGGTGATTACGAATTTTGGTTAAGAATCGGTAGTCAAGGGGAAAAAATGGCTTTAATTCCTGAGATTTTAGGGTTATATTATTTAAATCTCCAAGGCTTAGAACATGGCAGTAATGGTCAAGCATTACAGGAACATTATCAAGTGTGTAAAATCTATAAAATTCCCCACCCAGACATTAAGGATATAGAAATTAAACCCAATCCAGTTAAGATGGAAGATTTAGGCATAATTTTACAGGAAGATGAGCGAGAAAAATTACAAACAATTCAAGCTATCTCCCAGAAGAGATGCCCAATTATTGTTATTGATGGCGTGATCTTTCAAATCGATCAAGGAAAATTAGCCAGGGTTTGGTCTTTAATTCTAGAGCATTGGAGTCAATTAGAATTTAGTCAACACATTGTTATTTTAGATAGAAATAACACCGCACCAAGATGGGAAGAATTTAAATATTGGCCTGCGGAATCCTACGATTATAATTGTACGGGAAAGGATGCCAGAAAAATCCAAGCTATTTGCGATCGCCTACAGGCAAATTTATTTATTTCCACTTTTTATACCAGTCCCTTAAACACTCCTTCTCTACTTTTACTTGCTTATGAATTCCCAGAAGAAAAGGGCAATTTACCAGTAGATTTAGAAAAACACTATGCAATTTTATCCGCTTCTAGAATCATCGCTTTTTCCTCTAATATTGCCCAAGATTTAAGAAAGTTATACCCCACAATTTCCAGCGAAAAAATTGATATTATCGAGTTTTTTCAAGTTAATCAAAAAATAGCCGAAGAAATCACTGATTTTCTCTGGTATGCGCTCAGTGAAACTAAGGAATCAAGTCAGAATCAAGTCTGGTTAGAGTTAAGAAAATTACAGGAAGCACAACAGACAATGTATCTGAAACAACAGCAAGATGATCATACTATGCAAGGGATGGGAATATCCCTAAAAGAATTAGATAATAATCATAACTATCTCCATAAAAATAATCAGGAATTACGGGGAGAAATTAACTATTTGTCCTCCCGTAAGGGAATAGTAAAAACCCTAGCGAAAACTTCTATTTTACTTCTTGCTAAGATCAAGAAAAAACTCCCAATATTTTAGGGAATTAAGAGAAAGTTTCCTAACAATGATCCGATCTTGGCACGGCAGTGCCTAAAAGTGGTAAAGTAATGTTAAGAATTAGAGGAGAAAACACTGTGCCACATTCGATCGTCACTGGAATTTGTGAAGGGGTTGCCGATTGCGTTTCCGCTTGTCCTGTTGCTTGCATCCATCCGGGACCGGGTAAAAATGTTAAAGGAACCGATTGGTATTGGATTGATTTTGCCACTTGTATCGACTGTGGTATCTGTCTACAAGTATGCCCCGTCGAAGGTGCAATTCTGCCACAAGAACGTCCCGATTTACAAAAAACTCCCTAATTTATCAGTTATCAGTGATCAGTTATCAGTTATCAGATGTGAGTTTTCAGTTCACTGATTACTGTTCACTGAAAATGCTTCCCACTTCCCAATTCATAATTCATAATTCATATTACTGTCTGCTATCTCCTTTTTACCTTACCATGGATTATCTTTTAGAAGTTGAACAAGTTTATGCTGGTTATGTGCAGGATTTATACATATTGCAAGGGGTTAACTTTCGCATTGCACCAGGGGAATTAGTCACGGTTATCGGTCCCAATGGTGCGGGAAAATCTACCCTCGCTAAGACGATTTTTGGTTTATTAAAACCCAGTGCTGGAACTATCACTTTTAAGGGAAAAAATATCGCCGGTTGGAAATCTAATCAAATCGTTCCACTCGGTATGGGTTATGTTCCCCAAATTGCTAATGTTTTTCCATCCCTGAGCATCGAGGAAAATCTGGAAATGGGGGCTTTTACCAGTAAAAAAGCGATTAAACCGCTAAAAGAGCGCATTTATGCCATGTTTCCCCGTTTGCTCGAGCGCCGTCGTCAGAAAGCTGGCACTTTATCCGGAGGAGAAAGACAGATGTTAGCCATGGGACGAGCGCTGATGTTGCAACCGGATTTATTAATTCTCGATGAACCTTCGGCAGCTTTATCTCCTATCTTAGTAACCAGCGTTTTTGAACAGATAAAAGCGATTAATCAGACGGGAACTGCAATTATTTTAGTGGAACAGAATGCCAAAAAAGCCCTAATGATGTCCGATCGAGGTTATGTTTTAGAAAGTGGTCAAGATCGTTTTCAGGGATCGGGTCAAGATTTACTCAATAACCCGAAAGTAGGGGAATTATACCTCGGAGCGGCTGATCATGGTGCCAAACGAGATGATTAGGAATTTGTTCAGGATTAAGGGGGATTTTGATTTCTTCCCAGAATTTAGCGATAGGATAGTAATTGAGGACAAATCTCTACGGTGCTGATGTCAAGGTGATAAGTCAGCAGACCCTAAATAGGGTTTGCTGAATAAATCTAAAAACCTTGTTGGATAAGACTTTTGGACTTTTTTCCCCTCAAAAAGTGCCAGCCATTGCGGGGATCGGGGGAAAATTCAGGTACTTTTTCCCTGAAAAACTTTTTCAGCAAACCCTATTTATTCATCGCTCAATACATTTGTGCTACTGCATTGAGAGCATAACTTTTAGTAATAAAAGGAGAAGTCATGGCTGTTAAAAGTCCTCCGTAATCAAGATTAAAACTGACTTCGCTTCCTACTTTTAACCTCTTGTTATGACTATCAAGAACTAGATGATCGCTACTAGAACCTAATATTTTTATCTCCTGACTTGTTTGTAATCCAGAGATAAGAATATCCTGTCTTCCTAATGCAATAATAACTCGACGGTGAATGCCTTGGTCGATAAAGCTGGGAACATTACCAAAAGCATCTCGACCAATTTCTCCAGAGGGTAGAGATGGTTTATCTTTAGATTCGATTACTTCAGCAATTAACCGAAAAGCATCGGTATATAAACCAGGTATAACTTGTCGATTAACTGTTTCACAACCTAATAAAATTGATTCTCCTAAACGCAGATTATTAATCCGACCAACTTCGCTACTTTTTTGATACCATTGATAGTTAGCAGAATTGCCTCCTGAAATAATCGGTAATTTTATTAAAAATTCCTGCTCAATTGTATCTGTTAACACAGATAATTTGCTCATATTATGGCTATCAGGTTTAATACCTCCATAACAAGCCAAATTACAACCCAGTCCAATAATTTTGATAAAGGGAAAAGCGAGGGTCTTTTTGATGAACTTGACCAGATCTTTCGGCAGTACACCTTCGCGTAAATCCCCTAACTCCGTCATGATAATAATGCGGTGTATTTTTTGCTTTTCTTGAGCATAATAGGAAAGTTCCTGAATTGTTGCTAATTCGGTATTTAAGCTGATATCTGCAATGTTAACCACTGATTCTGCTTGACTCAAGGCAGTACGCAACAGAACAAAAGTTGTCACTATTCCTGCTTGTTTCATTTTGAGAATATTTTCGATTCGAGAGTCAGCGATAAAGTTGACTCCACCTTGAATCATCGCCAAGGCGATCGAGGGATCACCCAAAATCGCTTTGGAAACTCCCATCACAGAAAGTCCCTTGCTGCCGTAGAATTGGCAGAGTAAACGAGCATTATGGCGTATTTTCGGGAGAGAAATCTCGATTCTGGGTAAAAGGTCTTTCATCAGCCTATTTGCTCCCAATTGCCGGAATTGCAGCTAAAATTTCTCCTTTGATTTTCCGGTTTAATTTCGGAAAGCGATCGCATAAAGCTTGGACTAATTTCTCACATCCGTGTAACAAAACATCAGTAGTCGGTAACTGAAAATCTCGCTCATATTTGGCAATAATACGCTCAGTGGCTGCTGCGGTGAGATTTTCGTGATTAATCGCAATAGCGATAACTTTAGTGGGAGAAATTGCCTCAATTAGTGAAATTTCTTCCTGTAATTTTGGCATGGCTAAATGAGGAAAATCACAGCGAAATTTTCGGGCTGGGGGATGTTGTAAAATAATCCCATCGGGCCTACTTCCTTTCAAAATTCCCAGGGAACTCATAAAAGCAGGATGACTCAGAGAACTTTGTCCTTCCACTAAAATAATATCGGGTTTTTCTTGCTCAAAAGCTTGAACCACAGCATTTTCAATTTCACCGATGACAAATTGAGAAACCAAAGCATCGATCGAAACCCCATATCTTGCTCCCTGCATCAAGCTAGTTTGTCCAGTAGCGACTAAGACAGACTTAATACCCAAGCCTTGGAGAGTTTGATTAACTGCCACCGCAGTGGTCATTTTTCCGCAAGCACAATCGGTTCCTAAAAAGGCAATAACGGGTATATTTACTTGGGAAATTTGCCCAGTAAATACATGAAGATCAGCTAATTGTGGTGGTTTACGAATGTCTGTAATTTGCACACCATACTGACTAGCTTGCTCCCTAAATTCTAAATCTTCGGAGAAGAATTGATGCAAACCATTAATAATATCCATTCCTTGTGCCATTGCTTCTAAAATTAGCAGCCTTTCTAGGGGGGGAATAAACGCTTCTAAGGGTGCTTTGCCGTAGATATAACAATTGGGAACATCTCTAAGTTTTTCTAAGGCTGTTTGTAAATTGGCAAAAATGGGAATATGATTTTTTTTATCTCCTAATGCTTCTCCCGCATCTTTTCCTGTTAAGGAACTATCCAGCACACCAACAATTGTATATATTTCTGATTGTCGGATCAAGCCAGCTGCCGTTTTTCCATCCACACGTCCAAACTGATTTTCACAGTAAATTAAAGCCGTTTTTTTCGTTGATCCCACTTTCTTAATCTCCTGAATATTAGATAATTGAAATTTCACTCCTAACTCCCAGTCAGACTATTTATTCTTCTTCTTCTATAGCATAATTATCTGGATCGATAATATCGTCTAGTTCTTCTAAAATTTGCGAATCGGGATGAGCATCAGATTGACGTAATTTTAATCTTCCTGTCCGTTCTAACCAATGGAGAAGGGTTTCTTTGGAAGTTATCTGCATAACAGGAATTGCCTGATAGCGAGGTTCTTGACTAAGAGAAGGATTAAATTTCATACCTGTTGAATTTCCTTTGAGAAGTTAACTCTATTGGTTGTTCTATTGTTGATCACGAAGCAACCCACAAAAAACTGAAAAAAATTGTCAAGTTTAGCAAAGTAAAAAAGTTCAGCTGTCAGATTTACTATTTGGACAGATAGATAGAGTCGGTTCCAATATATGCTCCCGATACTTGGGATGCAGACTCTATGGTGTAAATTAAAGTTTTCCTGTCTCGCTCAACTTAAATGTCAATCCTACGGTTTTTATCTAGCTAACGGAAAAGGTGATTAATAACACCAAAGCAACCAACAAAACCGCCCCTACTCCTTGCAAAATATACCATTTTTGCTGTTCTAAAGATGGGGATTTTGATAGATAAATCTTGGGTTCGCTACCATAGTTATTGATGATTCCTTCATCATCTACTGTATAGCCCTCTGGGAGAGGTATATTAAGTGATTGATAGTTTTGCCCGTTTATATCTAGTTTAACCTCAGCAGGAATTAATTCACTTCCATCGCTTGGGGAATAGACTGTCGCACCTGTCTCTTGATTAGATTTAGTAGAGTAGTGCATAATCATCTCTCTTCAAAATCTGAGTATAACACAGAATAAGGCGAAATGGTTTTTAGGCTAATTTTTTCCTAGGGCTTTAATCAGCAAATTTGGCTAATGTCGGCAAATTAAAGCAAAAAATATGATTTTATAACTTGACAAAGCTAGATAAAAACATTTAGTCAACTCGCTATTCACTTTTTAGCATACCAGCGCCATAAAACTCGCGCTAAACGTTGGGGATCATGACTAACTTTGGCAGTAACTTCATCTTCTGCCATTACATTCGCTAAAACAATCCGATAACCCATTTTTCCCACCTCCTCGCGGTCTAAAAACACAGGATGACTATGCTCTTGGGCGTATAATTGCAGAGATTGGGGCGATGGTGCAGTTCTTTGGGCTAAAACTGCATCAAAGACGCGTTCCTCGCAGACTTTTTCGATCGCCCGAATATGATCAGCCACCGAATAATTATCCGTTTCCCCCGGCTGGGTCATAATATTACAAACATAGACACGGGGGACTGTCACCTGTGCTAGGGCCTGACGAATTGCGGGAACCAACAAATTAGGGATAATACTGGTATAAAGACTACCCGGCCCGATAATAATATAATCTGCCTCCTTGATTGCCGCTAAAGCAGCCGGTAAAGCGACCGGATCGGCAGGATGGCAGCCAATCTGACGAATTTGCCCCATAGCTTCGGTTATCTTCGATTCTCCCTCAATAATGCGCCCATCGGCTAACTTAGCCCAGAGACTAACATCGGTAAGGGTAGCAGGTAGCACTTTACCGCGAATGGCCAAAACTTTGGCACTAGCATCGATCGCCTGTTCCAGATCCCCAGTAATCTCGGTCATAGCGCTGATAAATAAATTACCAAAACTGTGGCCCGATAAACCATCCCCGGCATGAAAGCGATATTGAAACAATTCCGTTAATAACTTTTCCTCATCGGCCAAAGCGGCGATACAATTGCGAATATCCCCCGGGGGTAAAATACCCATTTCCCGACGTAATCGGCCCGAAGAACCGCCATCATCAGCTACGGTGACAATAGCGGTGATATTGGAACTATACTGTTTTAAACCGCGTAAAAGCGTCGATAAACCCGTACCGCCACCGATGGCCACAATTTTCGGACCGCGATGGAGACGACGATGAGCCCGTAGGCGATCGACTAATTCCTCCGATGCGTCCGGTTGTAGTGCTTCTGTAATCGTTTCCACGGTGCGACTCTGACCCCAGAATAACAAAAAGACACCCAGCAAAACCGCCAGCGGCCCGGAAACAGAATTAGGGACTAAACGGGCGATCGTTTCTAATGCTTGGGAAACAAACTCTAAAAAGCGATTAACCGGGGTTAATTTTACCCAAATAGCCAAACCGAAGGAGGTGAGAAAAACGCCGCTTAAACTGATTAAAAGCCAGCGTTTGACAAAAAGACCGGGAGAAAGCCATTTAAACCAACGATTAACTCGTTTAGGCGTTTTTCTGCCCACAGAAGCGGCTATTTTCCCCTTCTGAGCGTTGAGTTCCCGTAGGGTCTGTTTAAATGGACTCATAGATGTGGCCTGGCAGCGAACGCATTGATTCTGGAGAGACTGTAGCCGAAAAAGGGGACAAACTCAAGCTGACTTAACCTCCCACTTGAGAATAGGCCGCCTCGGAAATTGTGGGAATATCGGCGTATTTGCCGATAACCGACTGTATAATGCTGTAAACACAGGCGGCAAATGCTCCCAAAAAGACGACGTTAAAAAGAGTTTCTACCACTAAATTCGCCCCTAAACCCCTAGCGACGAAACCTAAGACCAATCCCAATAAATACACCAAAATCTCGATTAAAATCGCCTGCATGGTGTTAAACCGGATAAAATGACTGATGCGGGGATTGCGTACCACGGCGAAAAAGAGGACGAAAAAGACAATTAAACTGCCAAAGCTTCCCAGAGAACTATAGAGAAAAGCTAAGGGATATAAGGCTATTGCTAAGGCCGCTCCTAAAAAAGGAATTTGCTGGAAGATAAAGATACCGAAGGCAAAAGCGGAATATAAGGGTAAAAGATATACTAAAGCTGCAAAAATGCGATCTTTTGTATCGGTTGAGCCGCGCCAAGTCATAATCTATTGTCTCCTGAGACTACTGCTAACTCTCTTCAAGATAACCCGGCAGCCTACCAGACTTCCCATAACCGAAAAAATTGATTGAGGCCGAAGATTCTTGGACCTCGATCGAGTTATCGAAAATTTGGGTTAAAACCCCGTCGTTTTACGACGGCTTTTCCTGATTTTTGATGTAGCACTTAAGAACTTCCAGTGGCGCACCTCCTACAGAAGATACAAAATAACTGGGCGACCAAAGAGCGTCTTTCCCGTATGGCTTAGGATATCCAGCTTGTCCATACCTACGACTAGAGACTCCTTTTAAAGAATTGACCATTACAGAAATAGATAGTTTCGG
>NZ_SFBZ01000110.1:0-6946 GCF_007095495.1 Microcystis sp. M_QC_C_20170808_M9Col
CTTCCCTTTTTCTTCTTTGAGAGTTTACGTTGAGCCTTTTTTAGTCTTTTTTCCGACTTACGAAGAAACCGTGGGTTATCAATTTTATCCCCATTAGAGTCAGTTAAGAAATGGTTTAAACCTAAATCAATCCCTATTTCTTTTCCTGTATAGTCAAAGGTTTCTACTCTCTCAATATCTAAGACAAATTGACAATAAAAGCCATCGGCTCGTTTAATAAGCCTGACTCTTTTGATAGTAGATTTATCGAGAATCTCACGGTTAAAAGTGCCGATTAACTTTAATTTTCCTATCCCTGTTTTATCCGTGATGTGGATAAACTTTTTGTCTTCTGTTAGTTTCCGACCAGAAGTTTTGTACTCCACAGACCTTGAGAACTTTTTGAATTTAGGATAGCCTTTTTTCGCCCAACCCCTTTGACAATTGTTGTCAAAACGGGATATAGAAAACCAAGCTCTTTCGGCACTTGCTTGACGAGCCATAGAGTTGAGTTTACCGACAAAAGGAAATTCAGAACTGTTGGCTGATTCTGTAGTTAATTTACACAAAGTAGTATAGTTAACCTGATCTGCTTTGGTAGAGTCCATCCAAAATCTTAGACACTTATTCCTAATAAACGGTTCCACTCTTATAGCCTCTTGAATGGCTATTTTCTGGTGTAAATTGGTTTTTAACTTAAACTCTATGACTCCCATTGATTCGACCTCTCAATGTGTTACACTATGATTATAGCAATTCGTCGTACAAAGTGTCAAGAGAAAACTAATTATCGTAGAAAGGTTTTTGAGAAGGAGCATCTAGAGTTTTTGAGAATAGCTTTTCAAAACATAGCTGATAAATGGAAGGTGAAGGTAATAGAGATTAACGGAGAATCAGACCATATCTATATCCTTCTGACTTACCCACCCCATAAACTGTTAAGTGGATTAATAGCCAACTTAAAGTCAACCTCTTGCCAGCTGATGTGGGATAACTTTTCAGACCACTTGAAAGAGATATCGCTCTTCTGGGACTTTCGGAAATCCCTGACCGAATCCAGATTCTGAAACCCTTGGTTGACAAGTGATCGCTAACTTTTTTTCTAATAAAAACTCAAATTTCGGGTTTCTGTTAGTTAGCGATAGCTTGAAGGCTTACCCCATAAGAGAGCTAGAGTTTAGAGACTGTAAGATTTTTGCCAGAGTTCCAGAAGAGCGATATATAGGGGAATAGTACGCTGATTTTACGTTTGCTAATAGGTAGTGATTTTATTGTCGTGGTGATAAGCTAAGACGCATTTAAAGCACTTATTCTTAAGATTAGCCGAATCTCCCCCAATCCCTTTACTGTTGCCTCTTGCCTCTTGCCTCTTGCCTCGTCTCAACAAGCAATTTAAATGTAGTCATGGATAAAGTACCAGATAGCCCCTATGTGATTCTCCACATTAGACTATCACTACTATCGAATCACTACCCAGAATCATATATGGGCTGTTCAGCAACAAAGTGATATTTAATATAAAAGACCTTGATTGTTGATAGCTTACTGGTATAATGTTGGAGCGCACTGATATTGTTAACTTCCATGACCATCGTTACCGAAACCCGCTCGAACTTTGGTGACAGAAGATAAGTTGATGATCAAAATTGAAAATCTTAAGCTAATTGCTAAAAATTATGGCCGCTGAAATTATTTGTGTAGGAACGGAATTATTATTAGGGGATATAGTTAATACTAACGCCCAATATTTAGCCCTAGAATTGGCAAAATTAGGCATTCCCCATTATTATCAAACGGTGGTGGGGGATAATGTAGAAAGACTGAAAAAAGTGATCGCTATTGCCCGAGAACGTTCTTCAATTTTAATTTTTACTGGCGGACTCGGACCTACTCCCGACGATTTAACCACAGAAACAATCGCCGATTTTTTCCAAACGCCCCTCAGGGAAGATCAGGAGATTTTAGCAGAAATCGAGGCTAAATTTAGGAGTTTAGGGCGAGAAATGCCTCCTAGTAACAGTAAACAGGCTTTAATACCCATGGGAGCCGATTTTTTGCCAAATCCGACGGGAACCGCCCCCGGCATGATCTGGCAACCAGAGGCTAACGTGACTATTCTCACTTTCCCCGGAGTACCCTCAGAAATGAAGAGAATGTGGGTAGAAACGGCGATTCCTTACCTAGAAAGTCAAGGATGGGGCAAAGAGAGGATTTATAGTCGTTACCTCAAATTTCGCGGTATTGGTGAGTCAGCTTTAGCGGAAAAAGTTGCCCATTTATTTGATCTGACTAATCCCACCGTTGCCCCCTATGCTAGTTTAGGCGAAGTGCGTTTGCGAATTGCGACCAAAGCCCCTTCTTTAGAGGCTGCTTTGCAGGTAATTGAACCGGTAGCGACGGAAATTAAGGAAATCGCCGGATTAGATTATTTTGGGGCTGATGATGATACTTTACCTGCGGTGGTGGGGGAACTTTTGCGGCGGCAAAAACAAACTTTGAGTGTGGCAGAATCCTGTACTGGAGGGGGATTAGGGGAAATTATCACCCAAATCGCCGGCAGTTCCGATTATTTTGGGGGTGGGGTTATTTCCTACGATAATCGGGTAAAAGTTGCCCTCTTAGACGTAAATGAAGGGGATTTAAATAATTTCGGGGCTGTCAGTGCCATTGTTGCCCAACAGATGGCCCTAGGAGTGCAAAAACGCCTCGCTACGGATTGGGGGATCAGTATCACGGGTATTGCCGGACCAGGAGGAGGCAGTGAGACAAAACCCGTGGGCCTAGTTTATATCGGTTTAGCCAGTCCTGAGGGAAATGTTGCCGTATCAGAGCATCGTTTCGGAGAAAATCGAGATCGCTTGACAATTCGCCAGATTAGTGCCTATACCGCCCTCGATCGCCTACGCCGGAATTTATTAATAATGTCTTAAAAAAGAATTGCCAAGAATATATACTCAGACTAAAAAGTTATGTTAAGCTTAATATAAATACAAGATATAGATTCCCCCGTTCGTCAGATTGAACAGCCAAACGATGAAAATTAGTTAAAATTCTCTAGAATCAAGCTGTTGCGGGGATCAATCGACGAAAACTCATAGCTAGTATCTCAAAGGAGCCATTTGGTCAATGGACTATTTAGATGAAGTGATAGACAAGTTGAGAGAATGGGCGCGCAAACTGATTGAGAGTGTTTTTGGTCCGGAACCCGAACCCGAACCCGAACTAATCCCGATCCCCGTGCGCGATCACAGTCGATAAAGCCACCGGTAAAACAGAATATTGCGATAATATCAGTGCAAACTTACTACGAGTCTGCACTTGATTTTTAGGTGAAGCCAAGTCTAGCTTAATTTGGTGACGATTTGATTATTTAGTAACAATTCTTGACTGAGTAAATCTTCCACATTAATCCGCAGAAAACACTGATCATCAATCCAGAACTGCACTTTAATGCGATCTTTACCCCGAAAACCTAAAGGATCGAGTTTAGCGATCGATCGGGCCCCCTCGCGATCATTTAAGGGTTGGACGCTAGTTTCTCCATTACCGAGGGAACGAGTAATTAATTTATCACCATCAAAATAGACCTCCATTGCTCCACTTTCTGTGCCTAATTCGCCGATAATTAATTCAATGCTAGGTTGATTGTCCACGGAAGCACCTAGGACTAATTCCACGGGTTTTTCCATGGGATAGGGTTGTCCAGAGTTAATAATTGGATGCCAAGCGTGGGCATTTTTGCGACGATTCCAGTAACGAATCCCGTAGCTATGATAGAGAAAATCTTTGACTTGATAACCCTGGGCTAATTGTAACGCTCCCAAAGCGATCGCTTCAAAGGGTCGATCCTCTTTAATTTTACTACTATCAAAATACTGTCGCACCCAATCTTTTACCGCCGGAATTTGGACGGTTCCCCCGACTAATAACACCGCATCGATATCGCTAACTTCAACTCCATTGCGTCTTCCCTGTTGCAAAACTCCCGTCATTAAATCATCTAATTGATGAAAAAAGTTTTGTTGTCGGAGAATATCGGTCAATTGTTCTCGATCTAAGCTTAACTCGTAACTCTCGAAATTTTCCTCATCAAAATATACCTCCTCGGCGGTTAATTGGGAAGAAAGTTTAATTTTTAATCTTTCCGCTAGACGAGTAGTCAGGGAAGTTTTCGCTAAAGATTGCTTTTGGACAAAATAATCGACAATCCAATCGTCGATATCTGACCCCCCTAAATTTGTCCCCGCCTTGGCTAAAACTCTCGCTAGTTTAGTTTTTTGGGCAGAATTATTGCCTAAAAGTTTTTCTCCCCACTTGAGAATAAAACCTTGATTTTTTTGAGGATTATCTAAATCTAATTGTACCAAAGAAAGATCGAGAGTGCCACCGCCAAAATCTACCACTAAAATCACTTGATCCCCAGTGGTTCCATAACCCAAAGCGGCGGCCGTGGGTTCATCAATTAGTCGAATTTGTTCGATTTCCCACCCCTGACAAACATTGCTTAACCAATTGCGGTAACTTTCAAAACTATCGACGGGGACGGTTAAAACTAGAGATTGGGGGGGTTCCGGGGCGGTGTTTTTTAATTGGTCGATGATGCTATCGAGAAACCATTGGCCAACCCCCTCGAAACTGAGGACAGTTTCCTCTAATTCCGGTAAAAATCCTTGAATTTTTGCCCCGATACCTCGTTTAAAGCGACGAAAAAAACGCGGATCTCGATCGATATCTAAACCCTGATCGCGCACCCCTTGACCGGCAATTACTTGCAGGGGATTGGCTGATTTAATATAGAGTAAACTGGGAATTAGGGGGGGATTGTCGGCTATTTGTTGGGATAACTCCGATAATTTGACGGTTTCGGCCCTATTTGTCGCCCCATTCCAACGAGTAATGACGGTATTACTGGTTCCGAAATCAATAGCGTAGAACACGATCGATGGTTTTTAGGTAAATTTAGTTAATTATTCGCTATTATAACCTGTTATTTATTGAACCCGCCCGATCGAGGTGGAAGCTTCCCTAAAAAATCGGGAATTTGGTCAGCGCAAGCTCAAGAAGTCTGAGCAAAAACTTGACAAATAATCTTTAATAGTATATGTAAGTTCCACCCGATCAAAGGATTATGTTACCAGTTACTACCTCACTCGAAACCCTCTCCTTAGAAATTCCTAGCGCGATCGCTCTCTCTATCACCCTTGAACAGTTTGAAGCCCTTGCTGTGGTCAACCGTGACTTAAAATTAGAACGTACAGCCCAAGGAGAATTAATCGTGAATCCCCCGACAGGTGGCGAATCAGGACAGCGAAATTTTCGTATAACAGGACAATTGTTTCGCTGGTGCGAAGAAAATGAAGCTTTAGGAGTCGGGTTTGACTCTTCCACTGGATTTAGACTGCCAAATGGGGCGATTCGTTCTCCCGATCTATCTTGGGTGAGTCGAGAACGCTGGGAATCTTTAACCCCTAAGCAGAAAAAGGGATTTATTCCCCTCTGTCCCGATTTTGTGGTGGAATTGCGCTCTGAATCTGATAGTCTTGACAAATTACAGAAAAAACTGCTCGAATATAGGGAAAATGGCGCAAGGTTAGGCTGGTTAATCGATCCCCAGAATCGGCAAGTTGAAATTTATCGTCAAGGAAAGGAAGTGGAGATATTAGAAAATCCCACTGATTTGTCGGGGGAAGATGTTTTACCCAATTTTAGGTTAAATTTAAAGCTCTGATGTTTTCGGGAGTAATCCTGCGATATTCTGCCAATGTTTTTGAGATCGGGGAGTCGCTTTAAAATTATCTAAGAATTCTTTTTTCTAGGTCATCATCAAATGAGCATCGAAAAGTCTTTAGTCTCGTCAGGTAAAAGTCTTTATCAAGAAGATTTCTACCGATGGTTACAAGAAACCGCTAATTTACTCAAAGAACATCGTTTTGAAAAATTAGACTTAGAAAATTTGATCGAAGAAATTGAAACGATGGGAAGGAGTGAAAAACGAGAACTAGAAAGTCGCTTAACCGTCATTGCCGAACATTTGCTTAAATTGACTTACTGGCTAACTGAAAAGGAAGCAAATGCTCAAGGGTGGCGCAGCACAGTTGTTGAACAACGCCGACAAGTTCAACGCTTATTAAAAGAGAGTCCAAGTCTGAGAAGATTGATTCCTGAAATCTGGATAGATTGTTACCAAGCAGCCAGAGAAGATACTGTCAGAAAGTATCAACTCTCTGCTGATTTATTCCCAATTGAATCACCCTTTGCCCTTGCAGAAATCCTTGATTCTGACTATCTTCCTTAAAAATGAAGTTTGGTATTTTATCGATGAAGACAATGCCCAACAAAGTAAAGCGTTAAACGGCAATCACTACCTCTGATTTACCAAATCAAAGTAAGATTTAAACTAAATTCTGACAGAATACTTTCCCCCGATAAACTCTCTGGATTAGTTAAAATTTCTACTGTCTGTCCTTGACGATAAATTTCTACTTCTCTAGTTTTTCTATTGATTAACCAACCTAAACGAGTCCCATTATCTAAATATTCCTGCATTTTTTTCCTAGTAGTTTCTAGGTTGTCACTAGGAGACATTAATTCAATGACAAAATCGGGAGATAGAGGTAAAAATCTTTCCTTTTGTTGTGGGTTTAAAGCTTGCCATTTTTCTAAAGGTATCCAAGCAGCATCGGGAGAGCGATCGGCCCCATTCGGTAGTTTAAATCCTGTGGAGGAATCAAAAACTACACCTAATTTATGTAGGTTATTCCATAACCATAATTGGGCAGTGATTCCGGCGTTAGAATTACCAGTTTCTCCTCCGGTTGGTGGCATAATAATTAAATCTCCTTTTGCGTTGCGTTCCAAACGTAAATCTCGGTTATCCTGACAAAGTTGAAAAAACTGTTCATCGCTCAGTTGCCAAGATTGAAATTTAATTTCTACTACTGTCATCATAGATTCTCTTTTATAGGAT
>NZ_SFBZ01000111.1:0-5628 GCF_007095495.1 Microcystis sp. M_QC_C_20170808_M9Col
TGTTTCAGTTTTTCTATTAAGCTCAACATATATTTGAAAAGTTGCCGGTCACTCCTCATTTTACCTGACAGTGATCGCTTTTACTTTTGATATTCTGATGGGAGAATGAAACAGCCCTAAGGGGTTGGGGGGGTTGCCTCTTGCCTCGTCTCAACAAACAATTTAATTATAACCAGCTAATTAACTGGTCGGACGGAAATTTTCTTGTCTATCTTAAGAAATGTAAACTTTCCTCACTCACGGTTAATGTAATTTTCTGCGGCCATTTAGGGGAATTCCTCAAGGCTATATAATTAAGCTTTGGGTAATTTATCCCAGCATAATTCTTGACCGCGAAAAACTGATGTCCTCTTTACTCTCCGCTATTCCCCTCGACGCGATCGCTTATAATCCCCAGGGTTTAGTACCGGCGATCGCTCAAGACTATCTTGATGCTACAGTGTTAATGATGGCCTGGATGAATCGGGAATCCCTCGAAAAAACCCTCACCACTGGGGAAGCATGGTACTGGAGTCGTTCTCGTCAAGAATTATGGCACAAGGGCGCTACTTCTGGCCATATCCAAAAGGTGCGTCAAATTCGCTACGATTGCGATAGTGATGCTATCTTACTGACTATTGAGCAAATCGGTGATATCGCCTGTCATACCGGCGAAAGAAGCTGTTTTCACCAGGTAAATTGGCAAAAATCACCGCCAGCGGCCGACACCCTCTCGGAATTGTTTAAGGTAATTTGCGATCGCAGAGACGAGCCTCATCCGGAATCCTACACCTGTAAACTTTTGGCCGGGGGAGATAACAAAATTCTCAAGAAAATCGGCGAAGAATCGGCAGAAGTGGTCATGGCCTGCAAAGATAATGATGGCGATGCTATTGCCTCAGAAGTGGCCGATCTTTTTTATCATACCCTCGTCGCCCTCGCCTATCATCAAGTCCCCCTGCGAGATGTCTATAAAAAACTGCAAGACCGGCGCCGGTAATCAGTTATCAGTTATCAGTAATCAGTTATCAGTTATCAGATTTGAGTTTTAAGTGTTAAGTTTCCGATTCCTGAATACTGTCTCCTGAATTCCGACTCCTGACTTGAAAGAGGGTGTAGGGTGTAGGGTGTGGGGTGTGGGGGAATGGGGAAATGGGGAGACCACTTCGTGCGCGTTGCGGGGGGAAGTGGGGAAGTGGGGGAATTTCAACTAAAACCCTTAAACCCTAACACCCTAACACCCCAAAACCCCCAACACCTTTTTTGACTTTTGACTTTTTACTTTATATTTGTGGTTTACGACTTAGTAATTATCGGTGCCACTCCTACGGGGATAGAAGCGGCTTTGTTGGCTGTTCACCTCAAAAAAAGGGTGGCCTTAGTGCAACAGCCTTATAGCGGCAATTTAGAGGCATCTGAGGACATTTTTAGCAAGGGCTACAGCCAAATTATCCATCTCTATAAACTGCTGAATCATTGGCAAGAAACGGCCATTTATCCCCAATGGCAACAGTTGCGGCAATGGTTAGAGGAAGTAGATAAAACTATTAATAAACATCATTCTTTAGCGAGATTAGCCACGGAAGGAATAGATGTTATCCTGGGTGGGGGGGAATTTGTCCGGCTGCCCCATTTAGGATTTGTGGTTAATGGTCGGCAATTGTTGGCTAAACACTATCTTATCGCTACTGGTTTTTATCTGCAAGTCCCGAAAATTTTCGGCTTAGATAAAGTTAATTATTTTACCGCTCAAACCCTTTGGCAAGAGCCAAATTTAGACAAGTTGGGACAACATTTAGCGATTATTGGCAACAGCAGCATGGCTGTGAGTTTAGCGCAAATTCTCCGACGTTTGGGGAAAGAAATTAGCTTAATTATCGAGGATAATTATCTACTGCCGGATATTGATCGGGAAATCTCCCATTTAGTTACTGCCATTTTAGAAGCGGAAGGAATTAAGATTTTACCAGGCTATTGTCCTAGTCAAGTGAAAGCGATCGAGGGTCAAAAATGGTTACAATTAGACAATCGTGTTATCGAAGTTGATGATCTCATTTTTGCCGGTAATTATCAAGTCAATGAACAGGGATTAAATTTGGCCGGGGTGGGAGTTAAACTAGAGGAGGGATTAATTAGGGTTAATCAGCAATTACAAACCGATAATTCCCGCATTTATGCCCTAAATTTGCTCAGAAATAATTATCCCGATCCTACTTTAAATCACCGGGCTGCTTTTGGGTTAGTCAAGCATCTGCTCACGGGAGAAAAATTTAACTTTAATCCCGAGCAAATTCCCTCATTTATTGCTTTCGATCCTGCTATTGCTTGGGTGGGTTTAACTGGAAAAGCAGCCCAGGACAGCTATGGTAAGGAGGTAAAGATGATCAACTATCCAATTAAAAATATGGTCCCACAGCAAATCTGGGGGGAAACCACGGGATTTTGTCAATTAATCTACCGACAAGATGGTAAAATACTGGGAGCGCAAATAGTCGGTAATCAAGCAGCAGAAATGATTAGTATTATCAGTTTAGCTTTACAAGAAAATTTAACCATACAATCCCTCAATAAAAATATTTATGCTTGGGGAAGTATGGGAGAGATTATCGGAGAAATGACGGAATTAATCCCCCAGAAAAAATCTTGGTTAACTTGGCTAAAACAATTATTCAGATAATTAGATTGAGAAGGAAGATTAAATTATGAAACCGAAATTTATTGTCTTTGAAGGTATTGACGGATCGGGAACAAGTACCCAAGCAAAACTCTTACAAGAATATTTTTTAAAGCGAGGGGAAAAAGCAGTTTTAAGTCCGGAACCTTCCGAGGGAGTCATCGGTCGTTTGATTCGAGAAATAATGCAAACTAATCTTATTTATATCAAAGATCAAAATCAATTTGACCGACAAATGGCCTATTTATTTGCAGCTGATCGCCATGATCACTTATATAATGATCACGATGGCATTTTTAAACTTATTCACCAAGAACAAACCCACGTTATCACTACTCGTTATTATTTTTCCTCCCTGGCCTACAATTGCAATAATCCCGAAGAATTTGCTTTTGTTCGGCAGTTAAATCAACATTTTCCCAATCCAGATTTAGTTATTTATATCGATGTTATTCCCGATATTTCTCTAGCAAGAATTAAAAACAGAGCCATCACAGAAGTGTACGAAAAACAAGAAAAATTAATGAAAGTTCGTCAAATGTTTATCGAGATATTTAAAGAATATAAAGATAATTGTTTACAACTGGATGGTAGTGATACAATAGAAAACCTTCACCGAAATATTATTAATTATCTTGAACGATTAATTTAAATCCATGCTTAGTACAGAAACCACCCCTAAATTCACCTACCAACCCCACTATAAACCCAATCAATTAATCTGCGGTCACGGCCAAACAGCAATTATCACGGGATGGACAGTAAAACAGTCCCTTGCTAAACATTTAAATCCCGACCAATACGCGGTGATTGGTAATCTTTATAGTCCCACCAGAGGAATTAGTCCCCTGCTGAGAAACTTAATCGCAAATCCCCACGTTAGATACTTAGTTATTCTCAACGCAACTAAGGAAGATAAGAACTCCGGTAGCTGTCAATGTTTGCTAGATTTTTTTAGTCAAGGATTCCAGTTAGGAAAAAGTGACACAGGTAAAGAATGTTGGCTAATTAATTCTTCTACCACTGGATATATTGACAAAGAAATTGACCGAGAAATTCTCGAAAAATTGCGTCAATCAATTCAATATCAACCAGTTACATCCATCCCAGAAGCGATTGAAACTGTCAAAAATTATGCAAAACAATCCCCCTTACCAACTTGGGGAGAACCATTAACCTTTCCTATCTCAGAAAATCTTCCTTCTCTCCTACCCGGGACAAGATACGGTCATCGCATTGAAGGAAAAACTATTGCCGAAACTTGGGTAAAAATTCTCCAAAAGATTAAAACCACTGGCACAATTAGACCGACAGGATATGATGGTAAATGGCAAGAATTAATTGACCTAATGGCTGTTGTTACCGATGAACCCCCAGACTTTTATTTTCCTGAACCTAATTATTTGCCTATAGATAGAGCTTTTCTCACCGAATATATCGGGCAAATTCTCGATGATTCCCCTATACACCAAGGAGTTAAATACACCTACGGTCAAAGATTGCGCTCTTGGTTTGGCCGGGACCAAATTGCACAGGTTATTAATAAATTAATCTCAGAAATTGATGCTGCTAGTGCAGTTATGTCCCTCTGGGATGTGAAAGACCACGAAAAGGGAGGTAGTCCCTGTTTAAATCATATTTGGGTGCGAGTGGTGGAAAATGAATTATCTCTCACCGCAATATTTAGAAGTAATGATATGTTTGCCGCTTGGCCGGCAAATGCCATGGGATTGCGCGCTTTACAGCAACATATTTGCCAAGAAATCAATCAACGCTCCCAGTATAATTTAACCTTGGGTCCATTGATTACTATTAGTCAATCGGCCCATATATACGATGATACTTGGGAGAATGTCGAACGATTAATCGCCACCCAGTACGATAAAATTGTCAATCAGCGCGACTTTTTTGACCCTAGCGGTAACTTTTTGATTTCTGTGGAAAAAGAACAAATTCTTGTCCAACAAACTACCCCCGGCAGCGGGGAAGTTGTCGCTTGTTATCAAGGCAAAAATCCCCTCAAGTTAATCCGTGAGCTTGCCGCTACCAATCCCGCAATTATTCCCGAACATATCGGTTATCTGGGAATCGAGTTACAAAAGGCATACAATTGTATCAAAAATAATCAGCCTTATATTCAAGACCAGTAGATAGGTGGGAAGTTTCAGTGAACAGTGAACAATAAACAGTAAACAGTGAAAAGACAGTAGGAAACTTCTATTTAATACTACTCACTTAAAACTCAAATCTGATAACTGATAACTGATAACTGATAACTGATTACTGATAACTGATAACTGATTACTGGTCCTTGTTTGCTGAACCGGCGCCGCGATATTTGAGAGATGAGGAGCGAATTGGGTTAGCCACCGTCGGATTATTGGTGATTTTAACCTCCGCACCGCGATATTTACCTCCTCGCTCCTTGACAGGAGCCTCGGTGACTGTTGGCTCGATATAGGTGGCGCCACGATACTTTTTCTCGCCGACGGTTTCTGGAGTGGGGACGGGGAGATTCTTCTGCTCTTCTCGTCCTTGCCATAAAAATGTGACGACAATCACAACTGTCAAGAGAATTAATAGCTGAATCTGCCAAGGAGCTAAAACCAGACTCAACACTAAACTAATTACCGTGGCGGCACTGGCCAGATAAGCGATCTCATCGCTGGACTGCTGCCAGAAATAGGCAGCCAAGGCAGCGGTGAATAGTGGGAACAAAAACGAATAGGACATTCTGGGTACACCTTGTCACACTAGTGAACCAATCTCTCTATTATTACCGCTCAACTAAACTTACTCAAACTTACTTAAAAGCCTGAAAGCTTAGTCATTCGTAGTTCGACTGGCTCACTAACAAGTGGGTCAAGCACTACAGGATTAAACGGCAAACCCTTTATTCCCTGGTCAATGACATCAGGAATTACTTTTCTAATGATGTTAAATGCCCCATTGACATCGGCATTTAACAACTGATT
>NZ_SFBZ01000112.1:0-3236 GCF_007095495.1 Microcystis sp. M_QC_C_20170808_M9Col
AAGGGTGATGCAAGGGTTTTAAGAGATTCTAGCAGATTTAAGTGCATTTGGGAAGCTCTCAATCAAGCTAAAAGCCCTTTCCTGTAAGGTTTTTAGATTTATTCAGCAAACCCTAATTAGTGCATTTATGTTAGTATAACATCAGGAGGTAAAAATACAATGTATAGATGCCAGCAAAATCTAATGAGCATGGATAAACATTTAAAGGCTATCCTTGAGTTCATTTGTGCTGAGTCTCATCAACTGACTAACTGTGGAATTTATTATGCCCGTCAACTTGATTTGAAAACCCAGAAAATTATTGGCAAATTTGATTTAGATAAAGAGTATAAAAACAACAAACACTATCAAGTTTTATCCTCTCAGGCAGCACAGCAAATACTTAAAAGTGTTGCTGAGTCCTTGAAATCATTTAAAGAGCTAAACCAGAAATCTAGAAAGGGAGAGTTAACAGATAAGCCTCATTTACCTAAATACATAAAAAAAGAAGGTCTCTTCCTTGTCACTTATCCCAAGCAAGCCCTAAAATGGGTTGATAATCAAATTAGGATCCCTTTAGGAAAAACTGTTAAGCAATGGTTTGGACTTGATAGCTTCTATTTGCCAACGACCTCCAATTTGAGGTTTCAAGAAATTAAGGAATTAAGAATACTGCCCAGAAATCATTGTTTTTATGTTGAGTTTGTTTATGAGAGTAAACCAGTCGAGATTGAGGTCAATCCCGATAATGTGCTAGGTTTAGATCCGGGTTTAAACAATTGGCTAACAGGAGTTTCTAGTCTTGGTACTAGCTTTGTAATTGATGGAAGGCATCTTAAGTCTGTTAATCGTTGGTACCACAAGCAGGTAGCTACTCTCAAAGAAGGAAAACCTCAAGGATTTTGGTCAACTCAACTCGCTAAAATCACAGAAAAGCGTAATCGAAAAATAAGAGATGCTGTTAATAAAGCAGCTAGACTTGTTATTAATCAATGTCTTGAGCATCAAAGGAACAAAGACCAAAAGGAGGAAGGTAATTTAGGCAAAAAGAACCATCAATCTTTTGTTTCAATTGCGACAGCAAAACTCAAAGAACGCATGAGACAATTGTGTGAACAGTGTGGGATTAAGTTTATTGAAACAGAAGAAAGTTATACCTCAAAAGCTTCATTCTTAGACAATGACTCGCTACCTAAATTTGTTGAAAAACCCGAAGGGTGGCAACCATCAGGAAAGAGAACAAAAAGAGGATTGTATCGGACTGCTCAAAATCAGTATATTAATGCTGATGCTCATGGGGCAGCTAACATAATTCGGAAAGTAAGCACAACACTTAATTTTGATTTAAGTGTTGTGTCTAGGGGCGTTTTGACTCGTCCCCAGAAATTCCAGTGCTGGTCAGCTAAAAAGACGCGAAGTCCGCTGGGAATCCTCCGTCATTTATGGGTCGGAGAAGTCAAAAAAACTTTTATTATGGAGGACAACTACTCGTGCTATACCTTGCAGAAGTAAAAAAACAGACTAGAGGTTTTATCGGTGGTTACAAAACCGAATTGAAACTATTGGCCTGTCAGCATAATGATCAGACGTGGAGTGCCATACCGGGGGAAGATATCTTAATCTACGACGAAACTAACTCCCTGGGTGAAGGTGCGCTTCTCTTGGTAAATTTGAGCAATAATCGTCAACTGCAAGGAAACCCGGAATTAGCGGGAGCGGAGATGGTGCGGCAACTGCAAAAGATTTCCCGTTTGATGGAGCGCAGCAAGAAAGATCAAGAGAAAATGGAGCAGTGGAAACAATCCCTCACCTATCAAACCGAGATTCTCAACCGCCAGAAAATGGAAATGGAGACAAGAATCGAGCAAATTGAACAAATAGAGGCAGAATTCGATTATTTAGAGCGCAAAAGACAAGAACTGGAAACCCTAAAACAACAATTAAACGAGCAACAGCGACACCTGGAAGAAGGACAAATAAATTGTAACTCCTACCCCAATCTTTCCCCAGAAAAACAACAATTTATTCGCTCTCTAGCGGAGCGTTTAGCTAATAATCATGATCGGGGCAATTCTCCCTCACAAATTCTCCATTCCACTCTTGAATCTGTGCAGGAACAACAGACAATTTTAAATAGTTGTTGGCAGAGTTTAGAGGAGCAGAAAAAAGCTGTAGAAAATCGTCAGGTCGCCAACGATGAAATGCTCGATTATCTCGAACAAAGAGCTAGGGAATTACAGACGAGTCGCAATGCTTTGGAAACCGCTCAAATACAGTTACAAATACAAGAAACTGTTCTGAATCAAAAACAGGAATTATTCGAGCGCCTTAACCTCACCCTACAAACCACTGATTCTACTCGACAAATGCTCCTTCGTCTCCTGCAAGGGGAAGAACTAGATTTTGATGGTAAAATCGATCTAGAAGCTCTTGAAAAAATGCCTTTAGAAGAATTGGAGAGCTTAGTTAAGAACTTACAAACAGACCTCAAGCGCTGGGAAATTTTTGTCAACGACCAAGAGGAAGAATTAACTCTCCAATGCCAAACCGTGGAAGAATTAGAAGCAAGAATGGCCACAATAGATGAATCCGAGCGAGCTAATTTAGAAGAAGAATTAGCCGAGGAACAGGAAAAAAAAGGAATGCTGGCGGCAACTTTGGTCGGACAAAGACGTAATCTCCAGGAAAGGCAAGCTATTCGCTCTCAACATCTGAAAATTCTGCAACGGAGACAGGGGATTTTATCCCCAGAAGATGCCCAAAAATGTAGCTTTGAACCATTGTTAATTCTCTTGGAGGATAGTTATCAAAATAATCTCCAAGAAAGTCAACGTTTAGCAGCAGAAATCAAGGGACTACAAGAGGATTTACCAAAAAACAGAGATACTATTGATGAGCAATGGTCGGATTTAGAGCAAAAAACTCGTGAATTTGAAGAACAGGAGCGACAATGGCGCGATGCTAATCTGGTATTAGTGCGTTTAAAAACTCAGGTACAACAGTACGAAACTTTCCTGCAACCCGTGCAGGATCAACTCGATCAAATCCGTCAAAAACTAGAAACTATTTCCCAGTGGCTGATGCCTATGGAATCTAATGGTAGTGCCTATCATTACGCTATTAACAGTTAGGCTTAATTAGGGTTTGCGGCAAAAAGTTTTTCGGTGGTGGCAGGGTGTGGGGTGTGGGGTGTGGGGTGTGGGGTTTTACCAGTTTTGAGGTGGCCAATTACCTAATTTTCAGGGAAAAAGTGCCTA
>NZ_SFBZ01000113.1:0-28111 GCF_007095495.1 Microcystis sp. M_QC_C_20170808_M9Col
ATTCTCGTTTATAAGTTACCGCTTCTCAATCGTCGGGAGATAGAAACTATGTTTAGTTTAGATGAATTAAAACAAACTCAGTATTTTCAAGATGTGCGCGAGGAAGCGCGTCAGGAAGGCAGACTAAACAAAGCATTAGAGGCGGTCCCTCGTTTGTTAGCCTTAGGGTTAAGCGTTGAGCAAGTTGCATCCGCCTTAGAGTTAGAGGTTGAACAAGTTAGAGCTATACAAAACGGGACATAAAAAATGCGATCGCCTTGTAAAATAAAAGCATGAAAACTGACACGATTTTTTATCAACTCTTTCAATCATTCCCCTCTATCTTCTTTGAATTAATTCAACTCCCTATCAGCGAAGCGAATAACTACCGCTTTGACTCAGTGGAAGTCAAACAACTTTCGGTTCTTCGTTACTTGGTATGGTTCGATAGGGGGTCATAAATCGACTAAATCCTTATCTGGTAAGAGACTTAATTGATTAGTTCGCTCTAGATCAAAAATAATTGACAAAAATCGTTTCGTCTTGATGGAGTCTTTCTGCCTCAAAATAATCACCCTAGATTTCATCATAAAACCGGGGTTGGGACGAGGATAAAGTTATCGTCTCACCCAACCTTACTTACCAACGATTTAAGAAACCGCCACCATTACCCCAGCGCGGTCGGGAATTAAAGAAACCACCACCGTCAGACCAACCATTGCGCCAGGGCCGCGCATTAACGAAACTACCACCGCGACCATCTACCCAACCGCCAGCACGACTATTCCCCCAACCGCGATTGCCACCATCTCCCCAGCCTAAAGCTTGTAAACTAGGATCGGCAGTACCGGACGGCAGTTGGTTAACCCGTTCGCGTACAGCGCTAGATAGACGACTTAAACGCGCTTCAATGGGATTAGCCTCGTCTGAGGCGGCCTGAGCAGTGCTAGTCAGACCGAAGGCAGATAAAGCGAGAAGAAAGCCGACTAAACCAGTTTTATTGCTGATATTCACCTGAATTTATGCTCCTATTTGGCTTCTTGGGGATTAATTTGGGCGTGTTCGATAACTTTGAAGGCAAAAAACCCCTTTAATAATTCTGGGGGGATGGGAACCATGCCTTGACTACCGAACCAGCGATCGATTTGACTAACGGTGGCCGTATCATTGGTGATGTAATCCTGCATCATTTTAACAATGGCATAGTTGACATCATCCAAAAAAGTAGAGTTATTTTCGGGAACCATGCAAGCGATGCCAAAATTAGCTAGAGCTTCTTCGGGGACGATTTCGTAGATTTTAGGGTTATCTCTGAGGATTGTTCCCGCTAAAGAAATGCTATCCCCCGCTATTGCGTCAATTTTACCAGTTTTTAAAGCTTCGAGGGCTTCTTCTACGGTGCTGTAGGTAGTAACAATTGTCGCTTGCGGTTGTACTAATTTAATCACATCGACGGCCGCAGAAGTGGGAACCAAGGCGATGCGTTTACCGATTAGGGATTGAGGAGTGGAGAGATTGCTACCTTTTTTGGCTAAAATCCTAATCCCAGAAATGCTGTAACTGATGGAAAAATCGACCACTTTCGCCCTTTCCCAAGTAAAAGCCGTACTACAAGCGATATCGATTTCCCCGCTACGAATGAGATTAATTTTCTCTCCGGGTTGGTTAGCTTCAATCATTTGCAGGGTGACGGGACGACCGAGACGAGTTTCCAATCGTTTTCTAATTCGTTCCAACACATCCATAGAATAGCCGACTAATTCCCCCTTATCATTGATGTAGGAGTAGGGAATCGCATCAAAACGGGTTCCTACGGTCAAAAATCCCGTGCGAGCCACTTTTTCCACCACTGTTTCCGCTAAACTTGCACTAGCGAGGAACATAGGTAATATGCAACCTAGTCCCACTAACTGTAAAATTTTCTTCATAAATCGAGTGCTTGCTCCCGTACAAACATAACTATACTAGAATTCACTAAAAAATCTTCAAGGTTTCCATAATAATTTCTGTGAACTTTTACAAATTAGATGGCGGTTCAAGGCGAATTAATTGACCGTTACCTTCATCGGTGAGCAGGTATAAAAATCCGTCGGGACTTTGACGCACATCCCGCACCCTCTGACCGATGGGAATCGCTTCTTGATTGATAATTTCACCCGATTTATCCACTGACAGACGGCGAATATCCCTGGAAACTAAACCACCGGCGAATAAATTTCCCTGCCAATTAGGAAAGCGATTACCGGTATAAAAGACCAATCCCGAAGGAGCGATCGCAGTTGTCCAAATTGTTTTCGGATCAATCAGACCGGGTCGAGATTCTTCGCTGGAAACCGGGGTATTAGTGCCGTACTCTTGACTAGCAGAAACCACTGGCCAACCATAATTTTTACCTTTTTCAATTAAATTTAATTCATCCCCTCCTTTTGCTCCGTGTTCTGTTGCCCAGACTCTTTTAGTCATTGGATCAAAGCTGATTCCTTGAATATTCCGATGACCATAACTCCAAATTTTAGAACCCGCAAAAGGATTATCTTTAGGTAGAGAACCATCGTCATTGATGCGGATAATTTTACCTAAATGACTTTGCAGATTTTGGGACTGTTTTCTAATTAAATCTCCCGCTAATTGTAGGGGAGGATTACCCCCGTCCCCAATCGCTACCAATAAAGTGCCATCCGGTAGCCATAATAACCGCGAACCGAAGTGTTGAGAGCCGGTTTTTGCCTGGGAAACTTCAAAAATAACCCGCACATCTCGCAAACTTGCACCATCTTGACACTCCCGTCGCGCTCATGCGAGGGATTCTTGGTTCATCGAGTTTCCTTAATCTGACAGGACGTATCCAATCAAACCAGAGGGAATCTCTCCCCAAGCGCATTAGTTTCCGTGTGTCCCACGGTACTTAGTCCCTTTTTGAGAATATTGATAGCGGCGTTAATATCTCTATCTTCTACATAGCCACAGTGAGGACAAATATGAGTTCTTGTAGATAGAGATTTAGCTACTTTTTGACCACAATTAGAACAGTTTTGACTCGTGTTATGGGGGGCTACTGCTACCGTAGCCTTACCATATTTAAAGCCAAAATATTCTAACCATTGCCGAAAAGTTGACCAAGCCACATCATTAATAGATTTAGCTATTCTAGAGTTTTTTACCATGCCTTGAATATTTAAGTTGACCTGAGCTATGAAATCGTTAGATTTAATGACGCGCAATGCCTCTTTTTCGACAAAGCCTCTACGTTGCCTACTTACTCTTAAATGTTTTCTAGCATACCTCTTTCTGTCCCTTTGGTAGTTGTTTGACTGAGGTTGACCTTTTCTAAACTTTTTAGATTTTTTCCGATTTAGACGGTTTAATCTTTTTTCTGCCTGGCGATAGTATTGCGGTATTTCTACCGTTTCCCCATCACTATTAGCGTAGAAAACTTTTAAACCTACATCCAATCCTACACATCTTTTAGTCGGTTCTAGGGGTTTCGCATATTCCCGAATATCAACACTTAGACAGAATTGGACATAGTAACCATCCGCTCGTTTAACAATTCTAACTCGTTTAATTTGGTCTATAGGATAAAAGTTTAGGTCTCTAGTTCCTTTTAGTTTAATCGTCCCAATGTTTTTCTTATCTGTGAAAGTTATTTTCTTTCTATCCTCTGATAGTTTCCAACCACAGTTTTTATATTCCACAGAACGATTATTTTTCTGAAACTTGGGATAGCCTTTTTTTCCTTTAACCTTTTTCTTACAATTATCATAGAAACGGGCAATAGCTGACCAAGCTCGTTCGGCCGATGCTTGTCTGGCCGTAGAATTTAGAGTATCGACAAACTTGAACTGTTTGGCGAGAACTGCACAATATTTATTGAGAGAATATTTATCGATTTTGTCTTCTCTCTTGGCATCCATCCAAAGCCTTAAAGCCTTATTTCTGATGAATTGTACTGTACGAATAGCTTCATCAATGGCAGAACATTGACTTGGTTTGACCACGGCTTTCATTTCTAAGACAATCATTGTTTATCGACCTCAAACAACTTATTTTAAGTTAACCTGTACAGCATAGATTGTCAAGATTTTAGTCGTGCTTCGCTGTTTTATATTGGTCGGGGTTTCATCCCGTCGCTAAGTGCGAGGGTCTTCACCCCGACATTTGAGATAAACCGCACGAGCGACGCGGGTACGATTAGCCTCCTGGTCTCCGTGGGCATAAGTTAGATAAATCCAGCGATTTTGGGCAAATTGGGGATGAATTGCCACATCGAGCAGTCCTCCTTGTCCGACGGCAAAAACTTCGGGAACTCCAGCGATGGCTTTTGGGTCTAATTCACCCTCTCTAACCACTCTTAAACGACCGGGACGCTCTGTGATGAGGATTTCCCCGTTAGGTAGCCAAACCATCGACCAAGGATGCTCTAAACCCTCGATTACGGTCACTTTTTGCCATTGATTTCTCTGGGAATTATTCGCCGAAGTTAATACATTTGCACCTTGACAACTGGAGATAATTATGGTAATTAAAACGCTAGATACTAAAGGCGAGAAAAGGCGATTGAAAGAATTAAGCATTAGTTGGTAACTCCCCAAGTTTGCCATGGCATAGACATCATTAAGGTTGGTTCGGGTTAATTGCTCGTACAAACTATTTGGCAATACCTCTAATTTTCGCTTTTACTTTTTCAATGAATGAAGAAGAATTCACATCGTGGAGATGTTGTTTCCTCGCTTTACTTAGGATTGATGCCACTAAACCAAAGGAGGACTGTGAAGAAAAAATCAAATCATTACAACTGGCTAACAAATACATATCCATTAATGCTTCTATGCCATTTTGAACGCGATCAGGACATTGATCCCAGTTCTGGTGCATTCTTTCTCCCGATGGTGGAAACCATTTTGGTGTGGTGATAATATTTGGGAACTCCTCTTGAAATTTTTCAACAACTTCTTGAGAATCTGTCGCCAAGAAAATGCTGTTAAATTTATTGTTTTTGTTGATTTTTTTAGTATTAGTAATTAGCTTATCTAAAGGAATCTTCATGTCTGTATATCTGACATGAACGCCTAGGGTATTCACTCCAAAGTGAGATGATTTGAAATCTTCGATAGACTGAACAATTTCAGGTTTCAGGCTTAGATGAGAGTTTAATACCTGTTTGATAATAGTACGATCATCCATTTTTGCCAAGTAATCGAACTTCCCATGAAAGAGTTGTCTCATCTGGTTGATTTTATGAGTATAGGCACAGAAAACCAGAATCTCACTCTCATAATTTGTTCTAGATAATTCAACCGACATAGATTGATCCGAAATCCTTAAATCTTTTCTTAGTCCACCAAAAGATTGATCTAACTTATCAATCCATATCTCAGGATAGACAGACTTGGTATCAGGTATAGATTCTACTGAAACGGTCTTTGGACAGTTAAAAAATAGAGGGAAGGAGTTGATATCGTCATGACAATAAGTATTATCCCGCCAATCAATAACTAACTGGCGATTACTAATTTCACTATAGATTATTGCACCACAGGCGGCCAGAATTCGGTTTCCCATGCCAGAGGAACCTTTACAAATCAGAAATTTTCTAGAGCTATTCATATTTTCTATTAAGTATCTACTAAACTATAAACCTAGGCGAAGGCGAATTCTTTTCAAACTAAAGGGAGAGTGAGCCATAAATAGCTTCACAAATTCTAGGCGACTTTGAAGATCACGATATTTTTTTAGGTAGTAAAATAGTGCTTCTAAATTAATAGCAATACCCTTGCGATACAGGTAATGCGCCAATTCTATGCCACTAATCTCATTTTTTAAAAGGTCAATTAATTCAAGAGTGCTAGGTAAGCTATTGGGGCGGAATGAGGAACTATAGGCAGAGTTTACCCATGATGCTTCTTTCCCTTTATAGGTTTTAGATTCTGGGTGTCCAAAACCAATATTATAGATCAAAGAAGTTTTGGGAATGAGATGAACCCGATTTTGATACAAAGATGCAAGAGTAAGAGTAATAACCCAGTCAGTTTGCTCATTTCTCTCTAGCCAGAACTGGTTTATTATAGTCATTTTTGTTTGCACGGTGGCGGGTATATTATAGAATTTTCCAAAAGGATTATATTGTTTAGGCTGATTGATGAGAGCGATATCATTCCAGCGATCGGCCCAGATACCGAATCCCCAAGAAAAAACTCTACGAGAGAGAGCAAAATCCTCTTCGATCAAATGATATGCTTGCTCTGGAAAGTCTGCATATCCGCTAATCGAAAAGATTTTTTTATGTTCACGGTATGCCTCTAGCAGACGGCACATCCTATCATAAAAATATGGATTGGGAAAGTTATCATCTTCCAAGTAAACAACAGATTCATAAGTGGACAGTGCTTCTGTCAAGGACAAAATGACATTTTGATCACAGCCCAAATTTTGTGGTCTTAACCTTATATCTACTGGAATTTTACTAGAGAACTCTTGCCGTAAAGCAATTGTTTGATCAATCAGGGGTATATCACGTTCACTTCTTGCTCCATCCACATAGGCAATGATCTGATGAGGAAATAGAGTCTGTTGGGTTAAACCCTTTAAAACTTCCTTGAGTAGATCGGGACGAGTAAAAACTGTTAAAATAACTGGCGGCAAAGAACTAGGTAAAGGTATCTCATCAAGAGACATTGGTAAATTTGTTAAATTCATAGACTACCGCAAAACAAAATTTTTAACATCTGTACAAATCACGCCCTATATATTAACACCTTAATTTGAGTTTGTCAAGCTTAATTACACTTCGATAACTCCCAGCTAGAATTTTTTGACCTTAACTGGAGAGAAAACTTTTATTATAATGTTCGGATATCCTATCTCCTTTTCATGACCACTTATTAACCGTAACTTCCTATCCCTAGATAAAATTTTACAACCATAATCAGCGATTACTAAAAATCATATCCTTAAAAACCCCTATCGGTCATTAAAGAGATAGGGGATAATTATTTTAGATACTTTCTGTTTTTTCTGACTTGCTTTTATAAGTATCTTGAGTCAGATAGCGGATACGAGATTTCAGAAATTCAGCGACTCCATAAATTTCATCAAGACTGTCTATATTTGTGTTTGCTTCTTTACCAGTTTCGACGTTATCGGGAATACTGATTGATTTCTTACCAGTTCTTTCATGGAAGCGCAGACGACAGACTGTTTTAGTTACTTTTCCATCTAAGTTGATACCAAAATAACTTTTAGTGTCTTTGAATTGAATGCGTGCGGTATTGATTTCTTCCCGTAGAATTGATTTAATAATGTAAAATCCTTCCAATTCTTCGGGGGTCGTATTAATTTTATCTTCCCCTGTTTCTTCTGGTGGAGTATCTTCTGCTGCTGATGTATCAGCAGGATTTGTTTCAGGTTCTTTTCCTAAAACTTCCTCAAATTTTTCTTTGATGATATCATTGATATACTCTTTGAGAGAACGCTTAATAATTTCTGTGAATTTTTCGACAACCGATGCAGTTCTCACTCCAGAATACACATGACTAACAAAAAACTTAACAAATTTGGGGGAAGGATCATTTAATTGCTGGGCAATCACTTTTTTAACTTCTTTGGTGTACAATAAATTGCGAGCAGCCTCTTTTATTTTGCCAAAATTGAAGTCAGATGTGCTAGTGCTAAATTTAGAAAATCGTTTTAATTCGTTAACAGAAGATTCGTCAAAGTCGAGGATGTTAAACTCAAAAAATGGCTTATCGTCCATGATATTATCCTTGACGATATCCGTATAAAACCGATAGATAATCCCATTAGTTAAAACTCCAAAGTTAGCTCCAGTTGCGTTAAAATATCGATGCAGTTGGGAACTATGTTTAGGATGCTCAAGATTTTGATGACAACTTTTACATTCCATCAAAATAATCGGTTGATTGTCCAAACAAATAGCATAATCTACTTTTTCCCCTTTTAATCCAGTTAAATCGGCACTATATTCGGGATGAACTTCCATGGGATTGAACACATCGTAACCCCATGCTTGCAAAAAAGGCATAATAAAAGCTGTTTTGGTTGCCTGTTCGTTTTGGATTTGAGAACGAGAGGTTTCAACTTTTTGGGCAATTTCTTTGAGTTTATCGATTTCCATGATAGCCTCATTATCTAGGATGTGTGGATCATGTTCTCAGCCTAACCATAATTTAACCTTTTTTTTACCTAAGGGTCAAGCATTTTTGACTGTCATCATCATTAATTCAAAAATATTTACACTAATCAACCGTATCTTTTATGCTATCATTCCTAGGTACGGGTTATTTTTAATCATGTCGCCATTTGATCAAAGACAATGCTTGCTTTAGAACAGCTTTATGAACGGGAGTACGATCGCTGGTTAAGCGAGACGATCGAGTTATTAAAAAATCGTCAGTTCGATCGGGTAGATTACGAACATTTAATCGAGGAGTTGGCAGCTTTGGGACGAAGCGAAAAAACTGCTGTTAAAAGTTTAAGTTTACAAATAATAATCCATCTCCTAATCTATCAATTTTGGACAACAGAAAGAGAAAGAAATAGTAATCATTGGGCGGCAGAGATTATCACTTTTCGAGTACAATTAGAAGATAAGCTCACCATCAATTTAAGCAAATTTCTAGAACTAGAGTTAGACAATATCTATGAAAATGCCCGCTTAATTGCCGAAAAAAAGACAGGATTAAAAAATTTACCGATAATTTGCCCCTACTCTCTGAGACAAATTCTTGAGAAACAGTGGTTTCCCGATACAGATAATCAATAAACTCTCAAAAATATGGAATCTCACAACAGTGAACCGATTATAATTGCCGAAGCGGTGGAAAAATGGTACGATAACCGCTTTCATGCTTTGCGGGGAGTCAATCTCACCGTTAATAAACAGGAAGTTGTCGTGATTATGGGGCCGTCGGGTTCGGGAAAATCCACCTTTATCCGCACTTTTAACGGGTTGGAATCCTATCAAAAAGGCCGCATTATTATTGACGGTATAACTGTTTCCCACAACCTGAAAAATATCGAGGCAATCCGTCAGGAAGTCGGCATGGTTTTTCAACAATTTAACCTATTTCCCCATCTGACGGTATTAGATAATATCACCCTCGGTCCCATGTGGGTGCGCGGTTGGAAAAAAGCGCAAGCGGAGGAAATAGCGAGAAAACTCCTCGAAAAAGTTGGTATTCTCGAACAAGCGCTTAAATATCCCCCTCAGTTATCGGGAGGACAACAGCAGCGGGTGGCAATCGTTCGCGCTTTGGCCATGCAGCCGAAGGTGATGTTATTCGATGAACCCACCTCAGCTTTAGACCCAGAAATGGTGCGAGAAGTCTTGGAAACGATGCAAAGTTTAGCCAAATCCGGGATGACCATGGTTTGTGTCACCCACGAGGTAGGATTCGCGCGAGAAGTGGCCGATCGAGTGGTATTTATGGATCAGGGTTTAATTTTGGAAATTGCCCCCCCAGCAGAATTTTTTAATCATCCCCAATCCGATCGAACTCAGCAATTTTTAGCAAAAATTCTTTGATTTTCCATGACTTGATCATTAAACCATCTCTTTTTCTTCTTCTACCTCCACTAAAAGGGGAACGAGATTTTCATTTAAACGACCGGCTCGAATTAATTCTGCGTAGGTATTAGCTTCGATATCGAGTAAAGTATCTTGAAATTGTTCGGCCACCACATCTTTTAATTGTGGGTGTTCCTCTAGTAATTTTTGCAACTGATCCCGCAAGGACTTTAATTGTCCTTCCACCAGAGTTTTTTTGTCGCGATAAAATTCGGTATCGATATCGGGAAAACGTTCTGGTTGTTGCAGATAATTAGACACCCTAGTTAAAGCAATCTGACGAGCAATTAGGGCCGAATATTCGCTCCGAATCGGTTGATCACCGATAAGATTGAGGGCATTTAACAGCCATTGTATAGATAATCCTTGCACCAATAAAGTAAATAAAACCACCCCAAAAACCACGTCAATAATTTCTTGACGGTAGGGGATAGACGTAGGAACACTTAACGCTAGGGCGATCGAAACCGAACCGCGCAATCCTCCCCACCATAACACCGTTCTTTCCTTGAAACTGATCCTATTACCCGTAATTAGGTTACTAATTCCCCCTAGTCCAAAAATTGAGAACAGACGGGAAACCACCATAGCGGCGATCGCTATTAAAATCCCGCTTAAGTGACTACCAAGACTCTCAAAACGGGTTTGATCGCCGATCAGTAAAAAGATGATGGAATTGACAAAAAAGGCGATAAATTCCCAAAATTCGCTAACTACCAGGCGCGTACGGGGACTCATACCAATGCGCGAACCGAGATTACCGAGAATAATCCCGACAATTACCACCCCAATCACACCGGATCCGCCCAATTTTTCCGTGACGAGATAGGTTCCATAGGCAGAAACGAGGGTGAGAGACTGTTCCACAAAAGGCAGATCGAAGCGTTGGGTAAGGTAGGAAATGCCGAAACCGATCACGCAACCCACACCGATGCCAATCCCCACAAAGGTGCAGAAACGAGCGATCGTAACGGGGACGGAAAAGGTATCGACTCCTAAGGGAATCCCCACCAAGAGGACGAAAGCGACCACAGCGACCCCATCATTAAAGAGACTTTCCCCTTCCATCAGGATCGTTAGTTTTTTACTGGCCCCCAATTCTTTAAATAGGGCAATCACAGAGACGGGATCGGTGGCAGCTAGGGCAGCACCCAACAGAAAAGCGATCGATAGGGGTAAATTAGCAAAGATATGTAGGGGATAGGCGACTCCCAAAACGGAGATAATTACCCCGATAACGGCAAAAAGGACGATAGTAACCCAATATTCCTTTAATTTAGCCCAAGGAATATTCCAAGCGGCTTCAAAAAGGAGGGGAGGCAGAAAAATTTCCAGAATTAATTCCGGGGAAAGATTAACTAGACGCAAATCTAAAAAAGCTAAACCCATACCGACAATCACTAACAGCAGGGTGTAGGGAATTTTGCGGAGGAAGGCAACGGTTCTCGATAAAGTGGCGACACTCAAGGAAATGGTCAAAACTAGCAGGAATTGCTCTAAATTATGAGCGATCGCCTCGTTAGCAGTAGATTCTAGACTCATTATTTTCAGTTATCAGTTATCAGTTATCAGTTATCACTGAAAAAGACTCCTAACACCCTAGTCATTCGGGGACTGAGGAGAGATTTTCAAAGAGGAAATGGCCCCTTCTTCTATGGGGGTTTCTGATGTATTTCTTTCCCCATCGAGAGAAGGGGTTTTTTTGCCGCCAGAACCGCCACTTTTCGGGGGTTTCGAGGAGAGGAATTGGGCCTCGAACTGTTTGATCAGCACATACAACACCGGGACGAGAAATAAACTCAACACCGTGGAAATCAGATAACCGCCTAGGATTGCAGTTCCCAGAGACCAACGACTCATCGCTCCGGCGCCGGAAGCGATAACCAAGGGCAAGAAACCGACTAAACCGGAAATAGCCGTCATCAGAATCGGTCTTAAGCGTTCCGTCGAGGCCCGGGCTGCCGCATCGGGAATACTTAAACCCAAAGTACGGGACTGGTTAGCGAATTCCACGATTAAAATCGCATTTTTAGCCGCTAAACCGATCAACATGACCAAAGCCACCTGAGCATAGATATTATTATTCACCGCCGGGAACAGACTACCCACTTGTAGGAAATTCGCCCGCAACAGTAAGGCCCCCATGGCCCCTAGGATCGCTAGGGGAACGGTAATCATGATGATAATCGGGTCGATGTAGCTTTCGTACTGGGCCGCAAGGACGAGGAAAACCACGATAAAGGCTAATCCGAAGATAACTGGGGCAGCCCCGGCGGAAGTTTTTTCTTGGAAAGCTGTACCCGTCCAAGCGTAACCGAAACCGGGCTGCAGGACTTTCCGACAAACATCTTCCATCACTGCGATCGCCTGTCCCGTACTAAAACCGGGGGCGGGACTACCCTGAACGTTAATCGAGGGATAGAGGTTAAAGTTAGTGATAATCGGTGGATAGGTGAAGCGTTTGACGCTAACCAAACCCGATAGGGGAATATTGGCCCCGGTACGGGAACGGACGTAAAGACGGTTAATATCTTCAGGATTAGAGCGATAATCCGCTTCTGCTTGGGCAAAGACTCGATACAAGCGATCGCCTAAGACGAATTGGTTGACGAAGTTGGAACCGAGATAGGTTTGCAGGGTTCCGAAAACGGCCTGCATATCGACGTTTTGCGCCTGTAGCTGGTTGCGATTGATGGAAAGTTCCAGCATCGGCGTGTCGGTGGTAAATTGGGTGAAAATTCCCGATAATTCCGGTCTTGTTCGGGCCTCGGCCATGACTTTATTAGCGTTGGCAATCAAAGCGTCCATGGGGAAAGAAGCGCGGTTTTGGATAAATAACTCGAAACCGCCGGTAGAACTTAATCCATCCACGGGGGGCGCATTAACGGCGAAAGCGCGAGCATCTGGGACTTTAGTGGCTAATTGTTGGTTAATTTTCCGCAGAACCCCGAAAACCGACTTATCTTCGCCGGGCCGTTCCGACCATTCTTTTAACTTGACAAAAAATAGCCCTTGGTTGCTGCCACTTCCAGCAAAACTAAAGCCCGCCATACCGACAAAGTGTTCGATTTCTTCGATACCGTCGAGAATTTCTTCGTTAATCTGACGGATAACCTGGTCGGTGTAGCGCAGGGAAACCCCGGGGGGTGCTTGCACCAAAACGAAGGCATAACCTTGGTCTTCTTCGGGGATAAAACCCTGGGGAGTGGTGCTATAACTCCAAGCTGTGAGAAAGAGGGCGGCGATAAAGAAGGGTAACACTAAAAAACGGATGCGGATCAGAAATTCGATCGAGCGTCGATAGCCCTCTTTAACTGCGTTGAAACCCCGATTAAAGCCCTCGAAAAACAGTCCCAAGGGTCCGCGGGTACCTTGGGGCGGTTTCATGATAATCGCCGACATGGTGGGGGAAAAACTGAGGGCGTTAAAGGTGGAGATGATAATTGAAGCGGAGATGATGACGGCAAATTGTCGATAAACGATCCCCACCGTACCGGGGAAGAAGGTGACGGGGATAAAAACTGCCAGCAGTACAAGAGAACTAGCGATCACCGCCGAGGTTAACTCGCCCATGGCATCGAGGGCAGCTTGAAATGGCCGCATTCCCTGCCGTAATTTTTCTGATACCGCTTCTACGATCACGATGCCGTCGTCCACCACTAAACCGGTGGCCAGAATGACGGCAAACAAGGAGAGGTTATTGAGAGAATAGCCTAAAGCCAGGGCGACGGCCATGGTTCCGATCAAAGATACGGGAATAGCGATCGCCGGAATGATCGTGGTGCGCCAATCCTGAAGGAAGATAAAAATGACGAGAATAACCAGTAAAATCGCCTCCACCAGAGTGCCAAAGGCTTCTTCTAGGGAAGCGGCGACAAAGGCGGTATTATCGAGGGTAATGGCGATATTTAACCCCGGGGGGAAACTTGGTTCTAGTTCCGCCATTTTTTCTTTTACCAGTTTGGCAGTATTCCAAGCGTTGGAACCGGGTAACTGATAGACGATATAGACAACGGCGGGGGATTTGTCGAAATAGGCGGCGGTACTGTAGCTTTCGGCTCCGATTTCTGCGCGTCCTACGTCTTTAATGCGGATTAAATCGCCATTTTCCCCGACTTTGACGACAATATTTTCCGCTTCCTCCCCGGTGGCAACCCTACCAACGGCGCGAATGGCGATCTGGAATTGCTGCTCTTCGGGACTGGGATCACCGCCAATTGTCCCCGCACCCACCTGAATATTCTGTTCTCGGATCGCCTGTACTACTTGTTCCGCCGACACACCCCTAGCGGCTAAAGCATCGGGATTAAGCCAAAAACGCAGGGCGTATTCCCTTTCCCCGATGATGGTTGTACTACCAACTCCCTCGATCCGGCGAATCTCGGCATCGATGACTCGATCGACAAAGTTACTTAAAAAGACCGTATCGTAGGGATAATTGCCCTTTTCGTCTGGTTTGGCGGAAATCCCGTAGGCAAGGGTAACGCTGGGGGATTGGGTATTGGTAGTCACCCCCTGCCGGTTCACTTCTTCCGGTAAACTAGCGGCCGCGGTACTGACACGGTTTTGTACCAAGACTTGGGCAATATTACGATCCATTTCCACCGGGAAAAAGACATTCACCGTACTTTGTCCGGTGTTGGTACTCTGGGACTGCATATAAACAATCTGTTCTGTCCCGTTAATCTGGCGATCGAGTACCGTGGTAACGTTATCCTGTACGGTTTTGGCGTCGGTTCCCAAATAGTTGGCATTTACCGCTACCTGAATAAATGCCAACTGGGGCAGTTTTTCTAGGGGTAAAAAGGGAACAGCGATCGCTCCGATCAAAACGATTAAAATCGAGCAAACTGTGGTCAGAACGGGTCTTTTAATGAAGGTATCGGCAATACTAAGGATCATAGGGCGTTACTGGTTCATCTTTTCTAGGATAGTTGCGGCAGTGGGAGATTTACGAGTCAGATAATTAAATATTAATAGTTTAAAGATGGTATCTAGGATAACGGGAACCGTGGCCACAAACAAGCTAATAAATGTAATATTCTCGCGCCAACCAAAGTGCCGGAACAAAGTTTCTAAGATTACCGTCCAACCCTCCGCCGAGTGAAACCCGACAAATATATCGGTAAAGAGAATAAAGATAAAGGCTTTGGTGATATCATTTAAGCTGAGAAAATAACGACTAACATAAGCTCGCGTAATTGCCAATTGTTGACGACCAAAAATTAAGATCGCAATAAAGGCTATTAATCCAGTGATATCGGAGAGTAAGTTTTTCCAACCATCTTGACTTTCATAACCCGCTTCTTTAAATAATTCCTCGACCTGTTCCCGAAAATTTTCTTCTGATTTATGCCCTGCTTTTACTACTCCTAAAACCTGCTTGATTTCTTCAATTTCTTGAAGTCTAGCAAATTCCCTGAGATATTTTTCGCCAATTTCCTGAGAAATATAAACTTCTGATATTTTCGCTCTATCCACACCAAAATAGTTTAAAACAGGGCTAAAAATAAAGTTCCTACTAATAACCTGCACCAAGAGAGGAACTAAAATAATAATCAGGATAAAACGAATAGCAATACGTTGCTGTTGTCGCAGGGTACGGAGTTGTTTAATAACGGTTTGTTCGTATTCTGGGGTTAATTCTTGCTGGAAGTTAAAAAATTTATTACCGGTTGTAGGAGAAATTGCCTGGTTATTTTTATCTCTGGAGGTATCACCAGTGAGATTGGCTTTAGGCAGATTTGGGGTTTGATTATTCGGTAATGGGGGCAGCAATTCCTCTAAGTCTAGGCGATATTTACCGATAATGTCCTCGATCGCTTTTAAAGTCTCTAAGATGTTATTATTTTCTGGGTTAGTTTGCGGATTAAAAAAATTACCCAGACGCACTTGAGTTAAATCGAAACGTATCTGTAATAATTCTCGCTCTAGGGTACTTTGAAAGTAATCATAAACACTTTTTCCTCCCACGGCAGCCGGGGAAATTTTTTGTCCCCCAAAATGTTTATCTTCGATCGCTTTAATTTTTAGTGCTCTCTGATAAGCTGATTCTAGGGCCACTAAAGAGCGTTTTTCTACCCATTGATTAACTCGATTCCAAGGCACGGCTATAATCCTCGCTTTTCTGTGATTACAAGTTATATCTATTCTACAAAAACCGTCTAGTCCTCGCTCACCTGAGTTGATATAAGCAACAACTTTGATTCTTTTCTAGTATGCAGCCGTGATTCTTCTCTCCTAGTCCTGACAAAAATACCTCAACTCGAACTAACTTTAAAGACTGGGTTCAAGAGTTAAACAAGCAGATAAATTTATCTTTTGATTAAGTCATTAAGCTTCTCGCTAGTGTTTTAATAGATTCGTCATAATCTAAGCCGCTGAGTAAGTGTCCTCCTGTACCTGAACGACCGATAAATTGAGGTTTGAGGAGAAAGTTTTGTAAAAAGTCTCGATCTTTCAAGTCATCACAATAAACTTTTTCAAGAACATATCCTTCTCGATCATTGACTTTTTTGTAAGATTTTAGAAGATTTTCTTGAAAAAATCTGATGTTAGCTTTATAGAAAAATGTTTTAATTCGATAATCCACGTTTGGTCTACTAAATCCCTGTCCTGTTTTGAGATAGAATAAAGATTTTTTTAAAGAGCGATAGGTAATTCTTAAAGCTTCAGTTGGGCTAATATTTGGAGGATATTTGTATAATCTATCGGAGTATTGTTCTCGAATTTTACTTTGAACGAAAATATTATCATATTCTTGGTGTAAATCGATGATTTCATTGCAATTGTTTAAAAAATATTGACCAGTAATTTTGTAAAAACGATTCTGCTGATGTAAAAATTTACTATTTTTAAATACATGTTCAATAATTTTGCCTTCTCCCCAGCCTTTGCCATATTTATAAGACTCATTATTACCTACAAATAATAAAATTTCCAAATGTTTATTAAAATTTTCAGCCATTTGAATAATTGGGCTGTAGTCGTAGTCATAGCCAGTATTTTCACAAAAAATAATTGGTGAAATATTAGAAAATTTAATCCAGGAAACTAAACTACATAAATACTGAAACAATCGTTCTTCTGGATCGGACATCTTGACGTAAGGTGTAGCGCCTGGATTGATAGCGGCCGTCAGTATCAAAGCATCTTTACTCAGTTTTTGAGGAATATTCATATAATCTCATCCAGTAATTATTTCGATCACAAGTATCGTCTTTTTATCTAATTTTGTCAATCAGACAGAGCTTTCTCGTAAAGGTGAAGTACGAATTAATCTTGGCTAATCAAGTATTTGAGGGGCAAAAACAAGCCTCATGTATCTGAGAAACGGCTGTGCTAAAAGTGAAAATAAATTCTCATATTTGTGGGTCAATCGTAATTGAGAATACAAAAAATAAGACCAGCTATAGTGCTAGGATTGTTTGACCATTAAGTTAATTTGTTCCTCTATAAACAAACTGTAAGCATTTCTAAAAACCTCTGGAGTAAATCTATTAGCCTGTTGCCGACAATCTTCCGGATCAATTTTATCACCGTGATCGACAAAATATTTGACCGCTTCTACCAAAGATTGGGGATTTTGTTCCCGAAAAAGTAATCCTGTTCCCTGGGGAGGATTTTCCCGCAGATCCCGCACGGTTTCTAAAGCACCTCCAGCAGCAAATGCAATCACGGGAGTACCACAAGCTTGCGCTTCCACTAAAGCAATACCAAAATCTTCACAAGCAGCATAAATAAACGCTTTTGCTTTCGACATATATTCTGCTACTATTCGATCGGACACGGAACCTAAAATCTGAATATTATCCTTAGCTAACTGACGAATTAAAGCCATTTGTGGACCATCTCCAATAACCACTAGGGGTAATCCCAATTGATTAAACGCTTCCACAATTAAAGGGACTTTTTTATAACTAACCAAACGAGAGACTACTAAATAAAAATCTTCTTTTTTCTCTTGGTAGGGAAAACGCTCGATTTGTACGGGAGGATAAATAACTTTTGCCTCCCGTCGATAACAGCGCCAAATTCGTCTAGCGGTGTGGTGGGAATTAGCCAGAAAATAGTCCACACGATTAGCAGAAATCACATCCCACTGACGCAAACCATGCAAGAGATAACGGGTGAAAATACCGGGTAATCCTTGTCCTAACTTACTATTAGCCAGATAGTCAAAAGTTAAATCCCAAGCATAACGCATCGGAGTGTGACAATAACAAATGTGCACCTGATCCGGTCGAATTAACACCCCTTTAGCCACACAATGGGAGGAGGATAAAATTACATCATAATCCTCTAAATTTAACTGCTCGATCGCTAGGGGAAGAAAAGGTAAGTATTTTTGTACGCCATTGCTCGCTTTCGGGAAATTTTGCAGAAAAGTTGTCCCGATCGAGCGACCATAGAGATAACTATCGGGATTAGTGGACTCAAAATCGATCAAAGCGTATAAATCCGCCTCTAGACATTGTAAAATCTCCCTAACCACTAATTCCGATCCCCCCGTCGCCTTTGGGGTTAACCACTCGTGAACCAGAGCGTACTTCATAGGATAATCAATAATCTCAGCCGTAATTATAGCAGTAAGGGATCAATAGTTCACTTTCTGGCTTTCTCTTCGCCAAAATTACCAACACCTATCCGATCAAGGTAAAAAACACCAGAAAGAAATTATTAAATTTTTCAAGAAAAATTGCAAAGTTTAGTAAAAATTACTAGCAAGCTCAGATGATCGAGTTCATAATGGGGATCAAGGAAAAAATAGACTTAAACCGATTGGGATCAAGAAAAACTAGCTTGATATACAGAAGATAACTAATTAATGAGGTTTGCTATGATCACCCTGCAACAAGTACGCTGTCCTAATTGTGGAAATTTTGCCGAAAGACAGCATATTTTAGAACACCATCTCGTTAGCACCGCCTGTTCTCACTGTGATTATCTGTTAATTAGCTGCAGTCTCACAGGAAATGTACTAGAGTGCTATGCACCCGGTATTGGTTTAAGAATTTAACACCGCTCCCTAGCCAGATCGCAAATGTCTTGTCAAAATAGAGTGGAGAAGACAAAATCAAGGAGCTAAGTAGCTATGGGGGGTAATTTCTTCAAGGGAGCGATCGCCTTGGGGGTGGTAGCGGGGATTATGGGATTTACCAATCCACCCCAAGAACTTTACAGCGAATACGCCTCGGAAAAACTCCTCGCTCATGCCGACAAAATCGCTTGCGAGAAAATCAGTCTCTGTGGCTCGATCGATTCTTTGCCAGTGGCAGCCAGAAATGTGATCAAAAATCAAATCTTAAAACCAGCGATCGAAACCTCTAGTCAACGGCAAAATTTAGGTGTGTTCAGCATTTACACCACAGAGGTACCGGGGGTAGCTAAAATTAGAACTCTTGGCGCTTTTGGGCATTTCTTGACTTTCTCGGAGACTTAGGTGAGATTACTGCCAGCTTAACCGCTACCAGCTTAATAATGAGTTAAGATGATCGTGTTAACCCGCGATTTGAGCGATAGACTCCTCAAGAACACCGATTAATCCTGCCTAACCGTGTTTAATTTTCTGCTCATTCTCCGAGAAGCGATCGCCCGTTGGTGGTCCGAATTCACTCTCCAAACTAAATTAATGGCCGCGGCTACTTTAGCCGTTTCTTTGTTGATGAGTGGTTTAACCTTTTGGGCGGTTCACACGATCCAGCAGGATGTCCGTCTCAATGATACCCGTTTTGGCCGGGATTTAGGGCTGTTATTAGCCGCTAATGTCTCCCCTCTGATTGCTGAGGACAATTTAACCGATTTAGCCCGTTTTTCAGCCCGTTTTTATAGTAGTACCTCCAGTGTGCGTTATTTGATCTACGCTAACGAGGAGGGTCAAATATTTTTCGGCATTCCCTATTCTACCGCCGAAGTTAAGAACTCCCTGACGATTGAGCGTCGCATTCAATTACCGGAAAATTATGGCGAGAATGGGGAAACTCCCCTCATCCGTCAGCACAAAACCCCCGACGGTGAAGTAACCGATGTCTTTGTTCCCTTAAATCATGAGGGCAAATATTTGGGAGTGTTAGCGATCGGAATCAATCCTAACGCTATTGTGGTGGCTTCTTCTAATCTAACCCGTGATGTTACTATTGCCGTTTTTGTCTCGATTTGGGCTATGGTGATTCTCGGGGCAGTTTTTAATGCTTTGACTATCACCAAACCGATCAAGGAGTTATTAGTCGGGGTAAAAAATATTGCAGCGGGAAATTTTAAGCAGCGCGTTGATTTACCCTTGGGAGGAGAGTTAGGGGAATTAATTCTCAGTTTTAATGAAATGGCGGAAAAGTTAGAACGATATGAGGAACAAAATATCGAAGAAATGACCGCCGAAAAAGCCAAATTAGATACGTTAATGTCCACTATTGCTGATGGGGCGATTCTCTTAGATACTAATTTTCAATTATTGTTAATTAATCCCGCAGCTCGGGAAATATTTGGCTGGGAAGATCGGGAAATTATCGGTCAAAATGTTCTACATCTTTTTCCTTCGGAGTTAACGGTTAGACTAACTAAACCTCTCTATCAAATTGCGGCAGGAGAAACCCTCCAGCCAGAAGAATCGGCTAATCAAAATCATCATCCTAAAAATGCTGTTATTGATCAGGAAAATAATAACTATTCCCCAGCAGAATTTAGATTATCTTTAACTAACCCGAAAACCCGGACAATTCGCCTTTTGTTAACCCAGGTATTCGATCAGTATCGGGAGAATGTCCGGGGAATTGCCATGACGCTACAGGATATCACCAGAGAAACAGAATTAAATGAGGCAAAAAGTCAATTTATCAGCAATGTTTCCCATGAGTTAAGAACCCCTTTATTTAACATCAAATCTTTTATTGAAACCCTGACAGAATTTGGTGAGGATCTCAGCGATACAGAAAAAAGAGAGTTTTTAGAAACCGCTAATCATGAAACCGATCGCTTAACTCGTTTGGTTAATGATGTTCTCGATCTTTCTCGGTTAGAATCCTCCCGTAACTATAACTTAGATGCGATCGATATCGGACAATTAATCGAACAAACCCTAAGGACTTATCAACTCAATGCTAGGGATAAAGGACTAGAATTAAGCTCGGAAATTGAAGCCAATTTACTACCAATTTTAGGTCATTATGATCTACTTTTACAGGTATTAACTAATCTAGTCGGTAACTCCCTAAAATTTACTCCTGCTGGCGGTAAAGTGGTGATTCGTGCCTATAAAATAAGCAGAGATAATCCCCAAGAAACTCCCAAAATTCGCGTGGAAGTATCCGATACTGGTATTGGCATCGATGCCGAGGATCAAAGTGCCATATTTGATCGATTCTATCGGGTAGAAAATCGCGTTCATACTCTAGAAGGGACGGGATTAGGATTATCGATCGTCAAAAATATTATTGAAAAGCACTATAGTCAAATTAATTTGATTAGTGAAGTGGGAATTGGCACAACTTTCTGGTTCGATCTTGATTTATATCAAGGCTTGATCGCCAGCAAGAAAATTAACGACGTGAGTTTATAAAAGCTAGGGCAATACTGCCCAAAATCAGGGTTAATAATAGCAATAATCCCTTATTTCTGAGACACCAATTTTTTAAAACCCTAGGCAGAGGGAGAGGAGGAATTTTTTCGGCTATTATTTGACTATTTTTGTATAAAGTGCAACTGGTAGCGTAGGGACGTTGGGGAAAATTACAGCTATCATCGCCATGATAAAGACAGGTTTCACATAAAAACTCGCCGGTGACAGCTTGATGCAGGGTCATGCCGGGATGACCATAGGCCTTTAAAATATTAGAACAGTAGGGACATTGTAAGGCTTGACTATCGACCTTGTGCTGACAACGAGGACAGGTAATCATAATCGCTAAATTTTACCTTTGAGGATTGTCGTTGCTAAGGTAGATCCCCCCGCCTATCGGCACCCCCCTTATCAAGGGGGGCAGGGGGGATCGAACCCAAAATCTATCTTCAATTTAATTATAACCAGCTACTTAGCAAAACCTCCTGGCTTTTTCCGCTTATTTCACTAAATAGCTGCGCCATTGGGAGGCAACTTCTTCCAGTAAACGCCAAGTTTTCCCCTCGATCTGTCTTTGTAAATAAAGATCAAAATTGTTGTGTTGTTTGGTATCTTTTTGATGGGGCAATCGCAGAGTTAGATCGTAATCTCCCTGCAAGTGATAAGCGGGTAAATTGCCCACATAAAGCGGTTCCAGACTGGTGACATTAATTTTAGCAATTTTTACCTGCGGATCATCGATCTGTAAAGATTGACTAAGGCGATCGGATGTGTGACGAAATTGTAATAAAAGGGCTTTGGCGACGATTTCTCCGTCGGGGGCAAATTCTTGCGGGGGAGTGACACTACCACAAGCAGTCAGGAAGACAAGGAAAATACTGGTTAAAAAACCGAGAAAACGGCGCATAGAATGATATTTTGAAAAAGAATGGCAGCGGGTTAACAAAGATTATGACTCAACCAAATGAGCGAGAGAATTTCAGCCAAGCAGAAACAGTGATCCGACTACAAGAGGCGATCGAGCAGTTAAATTCGATCGTTTCCCAACTTAACACGGGAACGGGGACAGTGTTACCCCCAAAAGTTACTGTTGATAATCTTCTTAACTCAACGCAACAGTTAGCCGCTGCTTTAAAACCAGATGAATTCGCAGAAGTTGAGCAAAGTTTAACCCCAGATTCTCCCATCGAAGCAGCGGAGGGAATCGACGATATTTTACCTGATTTCGAGCAGGTGGAAGGGTGGTGGACGACGATTTTGAGCAAAATTCGCCGACTTTTACCGGGGGGAATTAGCGAAAAAATTCCCGATTGGTTAATTACCGGCTTGTTAACAGGAAGTTTAGTCACTATCCTATTAGTAGCTGTGGTCAGTTTACCGAAAAATCCGGCGGAAATTGCCGAAAATATGCCTGAAGTTGTCTCTAGTCCTTCCCCGGCAGCCGGGGAAATTATCGAAACTCCCCCAGAATTAATCGCACCAGAGGCACCGATTCCCGTCCCGATTACCAAAGCAAAACCGCGATTAACTCCCGAACAAAGTTTAGTCGCAGCCATTCAAGCGGAAATTACCGATTTAACTACTCGTTATCCCGCCGGGATTATTTCTAGCGTAGAAGCGGACTTTTTGGCTAGTCGTCTAGTAGTTATTTTGGGCGATAATTGGTATAGCCTCGAGGCATCACAACAGGATAAATTGGCTAATTCGGTTTTTCAACGTTGCCAAAGTCTCGATTTTCGCCGCTTGGAAATGAAGGATAACGAGGGAATTCTCCTCGCTAGAAGTCCCGTTGTCGGCGATCGAGTGGTGATTGTCAATCGCACTCAACCCACCGCTGCCATCTCCTCTGGTGAGTAGTTGTGAGCGCAGGGGAAGAGAGTTTTCGACCAAGACAGCCGCAAGAATTCTCGCCCACCAGGCCGCTTTTTTCTCTCCCTGGTTAGATATCTATCTGAATATACACAAAAATTAGTGATCCCTGACTTAACAGTGCTATAATTGGCTAGGTAAAATTTTGTAACGATTCTTAATCTTGAACCTACCCGATAGTCAATGCCTCCCCCCGTCCCAGGTGGACGCGGCCTTTTTGGTGCGAGAAAAATTGCTCCGATCCAACCCAACTCCCTTAAACCTTTCTAGGGTTCCCCTGACCGCCAAAATTTTGCCCTAACTACCAAGAATTAAGAGACTTCAGATTATACCATGAACTCTGTTATTCGTCAACAGCGAGCGCTGATCACCGGAGCCAGCAGCGGCATCGGCAAAGAAACCGCCCTCGCTTTCGCCAAGGCGGGAATTAATCTGGTTTTAATCGGTCGCGATCAGCAAAGATTGGCAACCGTGGCGGGAATGGCGGCAGATTTAGGCGTATCAGCCCAAGCTTACCCCTTAGATTTGGCAGATATCCCGGAAGTAGCTCCTAGTATCGCTAAAATCGCCCAAGAATCCGGACCGATCGATATCCTGATCAATAATGCTGGCATGGGTTACACAAATCCCTTAGCTGACACACCTTTGTCAGACTGGCAGCGGGTGATCGATCTCAATTTAACCAGTGTTTATCAGTGTGTGCAAGGAATTTTACCTGCCATGCGTCAACAGGGGGGAGGCACGATCGTTAACGTTTCCTCGATCGCCGCCGATAATTTCTTCCCTGATTGGGGGGCCTATAGTGTCAGCAAAGCGGGATTAGTGGCATTTTCTCGCATTTTAGCGATCGAGGAGCGGGCTAACGCCATTCGAATCACGATTATCATCCCCGGGGCTGTCAATACTCCCATCTGGGACAGCGATAGCGTCAAAGCAGATTTCGATCGCTCGGCCATGTTAACCCCGGATATCATCGCTCAGGCCATTCTGCAAGCGGTGTTACTGCCCAAACAGGCCGTAGTGGAAACGATGACCATTATGCCCAGTGCGGGGGCATTATAACCCGAAATACTTCTATTTATCAATCAATTCGCCTACAGGCCTCTTCATTATGACCATAGCTTCTTCTAACGGTTTAAACGGTAATTTAACCGACGCTATTCAAGCACGCGTGACCACTCGCCCCGATCGCAACACCCACAATGGCAAAACCGCTCAAATTCATCCAACTTCCGACGAAAACAAAGAACAGATGATGGATGCGGTCAGAAATATCCTGATCTCGGTGGGGGAAGATCCCGAAAGAGAAGGTTTATTAAAAACCCCCAAACGGGTGGCCGAAGCGATGCAGTTTCTCACCCAAGGCTATCAACAATCCCTAGAAACCCTCGTTAATGGTGCGATCTTCGATGAAGGTCATAATGAGATGGTATTAGTGCGCGATATTGACTTTTTTAGTCTCTGTGAACATCATATGTTACCCTTCATGGGGCGGGCCCACGTTGCCTATATTCCTAACCAAAAGGTGGTCGGATTAAGTAAATTGGCCCGCATTGTGGAAATGTATTCCCGTCGTTTACAGGTCCAAGAGCGCCTCACCCGTCAGATTGCCGAAGCGATTCAAGAAATTCTCGACCCCCAAGGGGTTGCCGTCGTCATGGAAGCAACTCATATGTGCATGGTAATGCGCGGGGTGCAGAAACCGGGATCCTGGACTGTCACCAGCGCCATGTTAGGAGTCTTCCAAGACGAGCAGAAAACCCGCGAGGAGTATCTTAACCTGATCCGTCATAAACCTAATTTCTTCTAGTCAGGCAAATGGGGAAATGGGGAAATGGGGGAATGGGGAAATGGGGAAATGGGGAAATGGGGAAATTTCAACTAAAACCCCAACACCCCAACACCCTAAAACCCTAAAACCCTAAAACCCAAAACCTTCTAACTCGACCGAATCTAAGACCTAATTGGTTAAGCTAAAAGCTTTGATGTGCTTAGTTTCTAACCTTCTTTTTAGGTAGGAGAATTGTCAGATTCTGTCTTTTGCCTCTTGCCTGTTGCCTCTTGCCTTGATCCCTGAATTTTTGCAGTCGCTCTAGCAAGAGGGCGACTTTTTTGAGGTCTTTATCACCAGGCGATCGCTCAACGCCGCTAGAGACATCAATACCCTGGGGGTGCAGCCGAGTTAAAGCTTCACTAATATTATCGGGGTTGAGTCCTCCGGCCAGAAACCAGGGCAAGGGGGGCGAAAAACTGGCTAAGGCTTGCCAGTCTAAGGTATGTCCCGTACCGCCGAGCAATTGGGGATGGTAGGCATCTAACAGTAAAGTATCGACGCTATTGAAGTAAATTGCCGACTTTTCCCAACTTTCTCTGTCTTTGATCCGCAAAGCTTTGATAATTTCCCGGTCGGGTAATAATTGCCGCAACCTTTGGCAATATTCGGGAGATTCTGTACCATGTAACTGCACACTTGTCAAGGGGGTTTTAACAATTATTTGCTGAATAATTTCCGGTTGCTCGTCGGCAAAAACCCCGATAAAATCAATTTTGTCGGGTACTGCGGCGGTAATAGCGTTAATTTGCTCGATTTTGACGTAACGAGGCGAACTAGGTACGAGGATAAAACCTAAAGCCGTAGCTCCGCAAGTAGCGATCGCTCGTCCTTGGTCCGGTTGGGTAATGCCGCAAATTTTAATTCGCATTTAATCTTATTCACAAAACGTTACAAAAACTGTTAAGTATTCAAACAAAAAGCAGTTTCGGGTCAAGAGCTTTTTATAATGCCCTGTGGTTAACAAAATCTTATCAAGACTGGAGCGCAAATGATCCCTTCCGCCTTACTTTTAGCCACTGCTCAAACCATTCCCTGGAATTTATCCGTCGGCATTACCATGACCTTAGCTAACCTAGTAGCGTTCGTTATCGGTTATTTTGCTATCCAAAATACCGGAGCAGGCCCTGCTTTACCCTTGCCGCAGTTAGCCTCGAAAAAAAGCTTCGGTCTGCCGGAATTATTGGCTACCATGAGTTTTGGCCATATTCTCGGTGCGGGACTGGTTCTCGGTCTTTCTAATGCGGGTATTCTCTAATCAGTAATCAGTGACCAGTAAACCTCAGAGAGAGGAGTAAGGAGCCAGTAGTCAGTAGTCAGGAGAACTAAGCATAAAGAGATTTTAGGCAACTTCATCCCTATTTTTCCCATTTTTGAACTCTCAAAAGTTAATTATGCCAGAAGTCTAGTAATCGTCCAGAGCGGGTGATTATTCTGGCTGCTGGCGAGAAAATTAAGAAAGCAGTTGCCCCAGTCGAAGTTGGAGACTTTGCTGACGAAGAAGAAGCAGTATTTGCTAAATTAACTCATGAAAGTTAGATAGCTGCGGAAAGAAGTATCGAAAATAATTGGTAAATGCGAACGTTGCCAATCGCTTAATTAATCGTCAATATTGCCTCTAAAGTTAATCTCATAAATAAAGATTTCGTCTGTCTCCTTGCCGATTTCAAAAATAACTCGCATTTTGCCAACACGAATTCTGGAGAATCCTTTCAACTCACCTTTGAGTTTTTTGATATCAAGTTCTTCAGGGGGATAAACGTTTTGAGTTTCAAGGCAGGTTTTGAGAATACTAATTTTAGTCAAAACAGATTTTCGGCTATTGGCATCTAGTTTCTCCAAAAATTTATTGGCTGATCTACTGATCCTGATCTTCACGATTAAACCAGTCTGTAATATCAACGAAGCCGTCGTCTTTGTAATCAACAGGATTAAAGTTTGCTTCTATGTCAGCTTGTTCTATATCATCAACATAGGGAATCAGCATCTCGAAGAATTTAAACCACTCTTCCCGCATAACTTCGCGGACGCTTTCCTTGATGATGGTTTTGAGCATTAGAGCATCTAAGGTGTTTGCCGGCTCCATATATTTTCCTCCAATCTACTTGAATTGTAGCAGCAGATCAAGAAAACGGGTTTCTTACAGCAGCTATCTTAAGGATTTTAATTTTCTCAAGCCACTATTCGAGGCAAGTCAAGAGATTGGGAGAAATTCAGGTAATCTAAGGATAGGCGGTTAAAGTGCATCTTAGCTTACCTGATAACGTTCTTAAAATCTATCTTCAGTAAAAGTTACTCATTTTAGCTATCTGGCTATATAAATAAGTAACTTCAAAAGGTTTTAGATAGGGTTTTGGTTTCTATATTTAACCCCGATCCTCACAAACAAAGTCCACTACTCGATCGATTTCCCGGGATGAGCGGATACGACGACTACCGCTGCCGAGTTCGCCACCACGACAATTGGCCCACCAACGCTCGCGACTGCCATTAACGATCGCATCAAATTCTCTAATTCTGCCACTATCATAATAACTGCGGCGATCAACGACAAAACGACCGATATTGGGGAGGCGAAATTCTTCGTAAGCATTACCTTCCCAACCGCCACCAGAATTACCGTGATGGTCGTCGGTGCGTACCTCAAACTCGCCCCGACAACCATTTCTGACCACAATATTGCCGTTTTGGAAATCCCAATTACCCTCACAGGGAGCAGCGGAGCGAGTGCGGGTTAATCTTACTTGAGCCCATCTAGCGTTCACGGGACAGCGAGTAGTGCGACCGCTTTGACTTTCACAATTAATTCTCATGGTTCTGGCCGCTGCTGGCTCGCTCCCTAGGGGACAAATTAGCAATAAACCGAGACTAGATAATAAAATTTGGCGAAACATTGTCTTTATCTCCCAGAAATTCTCTAGTTTATCTTACAGGGGTATCCAGAAAATGAGTAGTAGTTGCTTGAGGTGCCTTAATCAACAAAAAAGAAGGGTGATTTAACTTCACCCTTCCCCCTATTCGGTAAATTTTCTTGCCATCTTTAGAGAGCGTTACCGCGAGGTAATACTTCTTCAGGGAAGATAAAGTTTTCGTGGGGTTGGTCTTGGGGAGCCATCCAAGCTCTCAGACCTTCGTTAAGCAGAATATTTTTAGTGTAGAAGGTTTCAAATTCTGGGTCTTCCGCCGCTCTCAATTCCTGAGAAACGAAGTCATAGGCCCGGAGGTTAAGCGCTAATCCAACCACACCCACAGCACTCATCCATAAACCAGTCACGGGGACAAAGAGCATGAA
>NZ_SFBZ01000114.1:0-8192 GCF_007095495.1 Microcystis sp. M_QC_C_20170808_M9Col
GATTGCCAGGCTCTATCAGCAGCCGATTGACGAGCTTGAGAGTTTAATTTATTAACCCAAGGTGTCTCTTTATTATTAGCTAGTACCGCACAAAGTTTTTGGAGATCATTGCGGGTTGTTCCTTTATTTTCTATCCAATAACGAACACAAGAATTACGCACAAACTGAGAAGTTGTGATAGCTTCATCAAGCCGGTGATATTGCTCTGGTGTTCCGTTTTTTAGCTTTGCTTCTACGACTAGCATCTAACAATCCACGACCATTGGTTAAATTAATTATAACACAGTTTACCTACAGATGGTAGAATTAAACCGATGCTCCGTTGCTGACCCTTCGACTTCGCTCAGGGTCATTGATATTCTGGTCGGATTTCATCCCCCGCTAATTTTTGTGAGTATCTTATCGAAAAATGTAGCGGGGGTATTCATCCGATATTTTAGGTAACTTAGGGAATGGGGGATAAGGATTAGGGGAAGTGGGGAAGTGGGGAATTTCAACTAAAACCCTAAAACCCTAAAACCCCAAAACCTAACACCTAACCCCCAACAGCTAACGGCTAAAAATAATCTTCTCGATGGCATCTAGGGCGGTTTCTAGGTCATCGTTGACGATTTGATCGGGGAATTCCTCGCTGGCGGCTAATTCTTCTTGGGCGCGCTCTAGACGGCGGGCGATCGCTGTTTCGGCATCTTTGCCCCGGCCGCGCAAACGACGTTCTAATTCCTCGAAACTGGGGGGTAGGATAAAGATTCTCCTCGCTTCGGGGAAGCTTTTACAGACCTGTCTGGCTCCCTCTAATTCGATTTCTAGAATTACGGTCTGGCCTGTTGCTAATTGAGCGGCGATCGCTGATTGGGGAGTTCCATAGTAGTTGCCCGCGTATTCGGCCGATTCTAGAAATTCTCCGGCTGCCATTTTCTCCTCGAAACTGGGACGGTCGAGAAAGTAGTAATCTTCCCCCTCAATTTCACCCGGTCGAGGTGGGCGCGTAGTGGCGGATACGGACAGGTAGAGGTTAGGGAAACGAGTTAGTAAATGCCGGACTAGCGTACCCTTGCCCACACCGCTAGGGCCGGTAATGACAATTAATTGACCGGGTTGCATGGGGTTAATGACTTAGTTGCTACTATTAACAGGCGCTTCCTTGTTGACCACGAAACGGTGAGCCACGGTTTCTGGTTGAATGGCCGACAGCACTACATGACTAGAATCGGTGATGATCACCGCACGAGTCCGTCTTCCATAGGTAGCATCGATTAAACAGCCTTTATCCCGAGCATCACTGATGATGCGTTTGATAGGAGCCGATTCTGGGCTAACGATGGCGATAACCCGATTAGCGGAAACAATATTACCGAAGCCGATGTTGATCAGTTGTATATCCATAAGTTAACAAAGGTGCAGTCCTTTGTACAAAAGAGTGTGGAGGTATGATTACAATGTTATCGAGAAAGATTTAGCCTTACAACGCTAAAAATAACATTCTTAATCACATTTTAGTATTTTTTCAGGTTTTTTGCGATTTTAATTAAATTTGTTTACACGAGTCTCTATCTTAGGGAATAAAAAGGCAAAAGTAGGGAAAATTAGGGAATTTTGAGGGTATGGGGTGATGGGGTGATGGGGTGATGGGGGAGTGGGGTGATGGGGTGTGGGGTGTGGGGTGTGGGGTGTGGGGTGTGGGGTGTAGGGTGTGGGGTGTAGGGTGATGGGGAGAACAAAGCTGCCTCCTGTCTCCTGTCTCCTGATCACTGATAACTGATCACTGTCAAGAATGTCCCCGGCAATGGCATGATAATTATGGTGACTAATAAGTATTCTCTATCCTTGGTGGGTGCGTTAGACTATGGGTTTTGCTGATCTATCGATCGCTGATATTGCGGCAGAGTACGATCTGGCCGATGAATCTGTGTTGTCACTTTGCGACCAATTAGGCATCTCCTATAAAGATCGGCAGACTAATCTCGCCCTAGAAGATGCTAAAGCAATTATCTCACTGATTTTATCCCAACGCTCAGGAGTAACCGCCTCTAAAACGGAAACGTCCCCTTGACTTTATTCCCAACTGCGATCTTCTCGGTGTCCGTGATCACTTAGAATCGATCGACACCCTCCCAGAGGAGAAAATTTTTTAGTCACCTTAAAATTCCCTTTCTTGGAACAATTGCGAGTAGGAGAACAATGATCAAACGTTTGATTGTGGCAGCGATCGCTGTAGTTTTTTTTGTATTACAATTCAATCTTAACGGCGCTAGTGCCTTAGAACTCGATGAAGAAACCCTCACCATCACCCTCAATGATGCGGGGAAATCGGTGACTTTGACTTCTGAACAAGCGACGGAAGGACAGAAACTTTTTATCGCCAATTGTACTAAGTGCCACCTGCAAGGTAAAACCAAAACTAATAATAACGTCAGTTTGGGTCTGGCCGATCTGGCCAAAGCGGAACCCCCCAGAGATAATCTGTTAGCATTGATTGATTATCTAGAACATCCCACCAGTTACGATGGTGAAGATGATCTGAGCGAATTCCATCCCAATGTTAGCCGTCCCGATATCTTCCCAGAATTACGCAATCTGACCGAAGATGATGTGTATAACGTCGCCGCTTATCTGTTGGTTGCTCCCCGTCTAGACGAGCGCTGGGGTGGGACAATTTACTTCTAAATTGCCCTCCATAGATCCCTCTATCCCTCTAGATTTCTAGGGGGATTTTTGATTAGACAGCAAATAGTTGTAAAAATTCTTTGAGTTCATTTAATATCTCATGCTCAAAGTTCCAAATGTCTTTTTTGGTTAAAGCATGGGATAAATTACAATATTTCTTAGCCGCTCTTTTTTCATTCTGTGATGGTGTATCTTCCCTGATATAGTTTTGAATCCACAATTTATCAATTTTTTTACGATTTATATCAATATTTTTTTGTGCAAGACAGGATCGCCAAGCTTCTACACAATCAGCATGGGGAGAATCTTGGGTTTTAATTTCTCTCAACACTGTCTCTAGTTCCCCCTGTTCATTAACATGAAGAAAATGACAACCTATTTGAGTATTCGTAGAAGCATTTAATTGAAATAGCTTTTGGGTATCATCTATCCTGACTGCTTCTCTAAAAACTCTTTGAATACATTGACTAACCACAGCAAGTCTTTCTTGTCTGGTTTGTTCATCTAAATCTAAAACAATACCTATCTTTTGAATATCATCTTTAAGCAGGGTGTTATTAAGTCGTTTCAGTCGTTGTTCAAGGCTACGATAATTTTCTCGTTCTATTCCGTCTAGAATATAAAATTCAACAATAGTTATCGTTAGATGATTCGATTCATTAATATGCTCAATAATAGCTCGTAAAAAAGCCGCATCATCTTGACTTTCAACAATTATTACATTAGCCACGATTCTACTCACCTCTGATTCGATCATTATGCTTGAGAGCGTAATCTAAGATATCTAATTCACTTTTAATACCGATAATTTTATCAGTTCTGGGACTCCTTGCTAGTTCAAAATAGGCCCCCTGTTCTGGATAATATTCTAACCCCACATCGGCAAAAGCTTGGATCATCTCTAAACTATGGGTTGTGGCAAAAATTTGGCTATCTAGTTCGATAGCTAATCGGAATAAAGTTTTCCAAATATCTGGGTAAGCAGTATAGTGAAGACCATTTTCTATTTCATCGATAAAAATAATTTTTTTAGGATTGATGAGTAGAGCAAAAATCATCTCTATCAGACGATTAATCGCTTCACCAAACAGAGATATGGGTAGGCGTTTTCTCTCTTTTCTTTTCAGATATAAATTTGGTTCACCCAGAAAAAAACTTTCTATTTTTTCAATGGACGGATCGAGAATTTGTAGAGCTTTTAGCACTTCTTCTTCCTGTTCATTAAAAACTATTTTAGTATAGGACTCGCTCAATTCTTCCAAAGATTTATTGACAGATGCGGCAATGATTACTGGTTCCTCATCACCCGCATCAGGTAAAGCGAGTATTCCCTCAGAACTAGCAATTAAAAAATAGTTCAGTTGACCATCATTTGAGTCATTATCATGGTCAAAACTTGTGTGAATATTTAAGATAGAAATAACTGATTTATTTTTAGCGATAAAATTGTATAATTTTTGCAAGTCTTCAGAGATTCCTAAAACGCTATCTTTAAGAGAATCGGAAATCGATATTTTTACCAATTTATCCCCTTGATTAGATTGGGAGCCTTTTAACTCAATAATATTTTCTCTATCAAGATTGAATAATAAATTATCCCAGGCATTTTTGGGAACAGCCTGAACAACTGCTAAAGATTGCCTACGAATGATTCCTCTGATGTAGGGATGAATAGTATTTGGATAGGGATAACTATATAAAAATATTGCCTCCAATAGGGCAGTTTTCCCTGAATTGTTTTTACCACCAATTAAATTAACTCGCTCAAAACCTTCAATTTTGGTATGCTCAAAACATCTAAAATTACTAATTTCAATATCCTTAATCATGTTGACCTCCGGGCTGAATAAGCATAAATTTAGGGGTAGGAATGACCCTGGCAAGATGGGGATTTTTTTACTTAATTCTAGACGAGAATCGCCTCCAACTCTGAAAACGGTGACTATCCCCGACGGAAACTGCCGCCCTAAGAGATAATAGAGACAGGGATTTATTTACATTTCTTCATCATGGCTAGAGACTTACGAGGATTTATTAAGCTTTTAGAAGATCGTGGCCAATTACGCCGCATTAGTGCATCGGTCTCTGCCGATTTAGAAATTGCCGAGATCGCTAATCGGATGCTACAGGTGGGGGGACCGGCCCTACTGTTTGAAAACGTGCAAGGAGCAGAGTTTCCCGTCGCTATTAACCTAATGGGAACCGTAGAACGCATCTGTTGGGCGATGAACCTGAATAAACCCGAAGAATTGGAAGATTTAGGCAAAAAACTCGCCCTGTTGCAACAACCGAAACCGCCGAAAAAACTCTCCCAAGCGATCGATTTTGGTAAAGTGTTGTTTGATGTCCTGAAAGCCAAACCCAACCGTAACTTTTTCCCTGCCTGTCAACAGGTGATTTTAGAAGGGAATGAAGTAGATTTAAAGAAAATTCCGATGATTCGTCCCTATCCGGGGGATGCAGGCCAGATTATCACCCTAGGGCTAGTAATTACTAAAGATTGCGAAACGGGAACCCCTAACGTCGGTGTCTATCGCTTACAGCTACAGTCTCACAATACCATGACCGTCCACTGGTTATCCGTGCGCGGTGGGGCGCGTCACCTGCGAAAAGCGGCACAGATGGGCAAAAAATTGGAAATAGCCATTGCTTTAGGGGTTGATCCTCTGATTATCATGGCCGCCGCCACTCCTATCCCCGTAGATCTCTCAGAATGGCTGTTTGCGGGATTGTACGGCGGTTCTGGGGTACAGTTAGCCAAGTGTAAAACCCTCGATTTGCAAGTGCCGGCCGACGCAGAAATCGTCCTCGAAGGAACAATTACCCCCGGAGAGGTATTGCCAGATGGACCCTTTGGTGATCACATGGGTTACTATGGCGGTGTGGAAGATTCACCCCTGATTCATTTCCACTGCATGACCCATCGTCGCGACCCCATTTATTTAACCACTTTTAGCGGTCGTCCTCCCAAGGAAGAAGCGATGATGGCGATCGCTCTTAATCGTATTTATACGCCGATTTTACGGCAACAGGTGGCGGAAATCAGGGATTTTTTCCTACCTATGGAGGCTTTAAGCTATAAAGCGGCGATTATCTCCATTGATAAAGCCTATCCCGGACAAGCGCGGCGAGCGGCCTTAGCTTTTTGGAGTGCCTTACCCCAGTTCACCTATACTAAATTTGTCATCGTCGTCGATAAGGAGATTAATATTCGCGACCCCCGGCAAGTGGTTTGGGCAATTAGTTCTAAAGTGGATCCGGTTCGCGATGTGTTTATTCTCCCGGAAACCCCCTTTGATAGCCTCGATTTTGCCAGCGAAAAGGTCGGTTTGGGGGGGAGAATGGGAATTGATGCCACCACTAAAATGTATCCCGAAACTGACCACGAATGGGGGGAACCTTTGGAGTCGGATCCGTCCATGGCGGTTAAGGTTTCCCAACGCTGGTTAGAATACGGTTTAATCGATATTAATTTACAAGAAGTAGATGCCAATAAGTTTGGCTACGAAATGTAGATTTAACCGACTAAATACTCAATAGCTTATCTTGTCCCTAAATCTCAAAAAAATCGGGCTAGAAATATCTTCTAACCCGATATTAGTGATTAATTTCTCGACTTAGTAAGCGTCCTGTAGTTCGTAGAATTCGGGAGAAACGTAATCTTTGCGTAGAGGCCAACCGACCCAATCTTCCGGCATTAAAATCCGTTTCAGGTGGGGATGTCCTTCATAAATAATGCCGAACATATCATAACTTTCTCGTTCTTGCCAGTCAGCTGCTTTCCAAATCCAGTAAACCGAAGCAACCCGGGGATTATCTCTGGGAAGAAAGACTTTTAAGCGCACTTCCACGGGACTATCGACATTATCGGTTACTTTGACCAGATGATAGAAACTAACTAATTCTTTCCCCGGTCCCAAATCGTAAGCGCCCTGACATTGGAGATAATTAAAGCCATAAGCGTATAAAGCAGTGGCCAGAGGAATTAAAAAGTCTGCTTCTACTTTAATCAATTCCACACCACTATGGTCAGCTTCTAAAGCTTGATGCTCAAAACCATTTTCACTTAACCAAATCGAAGTGGGGCCAGCTTGCACAATAGCTGTGGTTTCTTCAGTCATTTAGATTTCTTCCTTTTGTTTCGTGGTCAAAAGAGCGGGGGGAACAGGCATACCGGTGGCTTCTAGTAACTCTTTCGGAGGTGCTTGACGGGTGGCCGATTGTAGATATTTACCGGTAAGAATCGGTTCCGTGGGCTGCATTTTGTGGGTGGTGCTGTAATAACGATTGGTTTGCTGGAGGACAGTCCCGCGTTCTTGAATAGATTCGTTAGCGACTTTTTTCCGCAGTTTAATAATCGCGTCGATAATCGCTTCCGGACGGGGGGGACAACCGGGTATATAGACATCCACGGGGATAAGTTTATCTACCCCTCTAACCGCAGTGGTGGAGTCACTGCTGAACATTCCCCCCGTAATCGTACAGGCACCCATGGCGATAACGTATTTAGGTTCCGGCATTTCTTCATACAGACGCACCAAAGCGGGGGCCATTTTCATGGTGATTGTACCGGCAGTGATGATTAAATCGGCTTGCCGGGGACTAGAACGGGGAACTAAACCAAAGCGATCGAAATCAAAACGGGAACCAATCAAGGCTGCGAACTCGATAAAACAGCAAGCGGTACCGTATAGCATCGGCCAAAGACTTGACAAACGCGCCCAGTTATACAGGTCATCAACGGTGGTGAGGATGACATTTTCCGATAAATCCTGGGTAACTTTGGTGCGTTCGATGGGATTGAGGATTTTTTCGCTTTGTTGTTCGATAATTTGCTTAAATTCGCTGGTAGGGTTGGGACTCATCGGGTTATCCTCTTATGAAAAGTCAAAAATAAGGAAAATTATGGCCGTTATGACCATTCTAAGGCTCCTTTTCGCCAAGCATAGACGAGAGCAACCACAAGGATAGCAATAAAGATCAGTGCTTCTACAAAAGCTAATAGGCCCAATTGATTGAAAGCTACTGCCCAAGGGTAGAGAAAGACGGTTTCCACGTCAAAAACCACGAAAACGAGGGCAAACATATAATAACGAATGTTAAACTGAATCCAAGCACCGCCGATCGGTTCCATCCCCGATTCATAAGTGGTGCGTCTTTCCGGACCACCACCACTAGGCCGCAGGACTTTGGAGGCAGTTAGGGATAGGATTGGTACTAAACTGCAAGCAAGCAGAAATCCTAGAAAATACTCGTAACCTTTGAGGACAAACACTGGGTTTTTTTCTCCTTATTCGCTATCGACAGGGGAAGTTGTCGGCATCTCTATGGCTACTTATTATAGAGGCTTTAGCAACCCGTCTCCTTCTCAAAAGCAGCATTGAAGATGTTTATCCAGATTGCTCGTTAACCCACATTCCGCACCCTAAGTGTCACAACGTCTCGAAAGAGGAAGGAGCGTGAGTCAAAATACTTATCTAGAGGAGTGAGTTGGCGGCAAGCTGCCGGCAACTAAGTCGAAAAAT
>NZ_SFBZ01000115.1:0-8844 GCF_007095495.1 Microcystis sp. M_QC_C_20170808_M9Col
AGTCCTTTTGAGAAGGATGAAGTGATCCCCCCAACCCCCCTTAATAAGGGGGGCAATGAGCCGTCAAAATTATATAAAACGGGAGACTTAGGGCGTTATTTACCCGATGGTAATATTGAATATTTAGGACGCATTGACAATCAAGTTAAGATTCGGGGTTTTCGGATTGAGTTGGGGGAAATCGAAGCATTATTAGCATCTCATCCCCAGATTTGGGAAACAGTAGTAATAGTGAGGGATGATGCAACAGGAGATAAGCGTCTTGTGGCCTACATTGTGCCACAATCGGAAAAAACGATTACCATTAACGAAATACGGCAATTCCTGAAAGCTCAATTACCTGGTTACATGATACCTAATGCTTTCGTTATTTTAGATGCCTTACCCCTTACTGCTAATGGAAAAATAGATAGTCGAGCTTTACCCCCACCAGAATCTAGTAGTGAACCATCAGACAAATATGTTGCTCCGCGTACCCCAATTGAGGATATATTAGTAACTGTTTGGTCAGAAGTGCTAAAAGTTGAAAAAGTGGGTATAAATGATAACTTCTTTGAACTGGGAGGCCATTCCCTACTAGCCACTAAATTAGTAGCACAGATACGCGATCGCTTGAAAGTTGAACTTCCCCTACGTCAGTTATTCAACTCGGCCACACTAGCAGAATTAGCCCAAGGGATTGAACAGTTAAAACAGCAAAAATCCGATACCATCGTTCCAGCAATTTTACCAAGAAAAAGAAAATGAATTTTGAAGAATTACCCCTATCTTATGCCCAACAGCGTTTATGGTTCTTAGATCAATTAGAACCAAATAGTCCCTTTTATAATATTTCCCTGGCCTTGCATTTAGCAGGAAATCTCCAGGTAGATGTCCTCGAAAAAAGCCTACAAGAAATTATTCAGCGCCATGAGTCCCTCCGCACAAATTTCGCCACTATTGAGGGAAATCCTGTACAAATAATCAAACCAGAAAGCAATTGGCAATTAACGCTTGTCAATGGGAAAGACAGCCCAAAATATCGAGAAGAGCAGGAAATAAAAAAATGGCTAGAAATTCACAGCCATCAACCTTTTGATTTAGCCAATGACTCCCTAATTAGAGCCACCCTACTCAAGTTATCAGACACAGAACATTTTTTGCTGATTTGTCTGCACCATATTGTCTCTGATGGTTGGTCAATGGGGGTATTTATTCAGGAATTGACAACCCTTTATAATGCCTATACTAAAGGTTTAGAACCTCTTTTACAAGAGTTACCAATCCAGTACGCAGATTTTGCAATTTGGCAAAGGGAATATTTACAGGGAGAAATCCGACAAAATCAGTTAAATTACTGGCAAAAACAGTTAGCAGCCGCACCCGCTTTATTACATCTACCTACGGATTATCCCCGTCCTCTACAACAAAGTTTTCAGGGAGATCGAATAAAATGTATCCTTTCTCCAGAACTTAGTCAAGGGTTAAATAAGCTGAGTCGGGAAAAAGGTGTCACCTTATTTATGACCCTCCTGACCGCATTTCAGACTCTACTCTATCGTTACACAGGACAAACAGACATTTTAGTCGGTACTCCCATCGCTAACCGTACTCGTAGTGAATTAGCTGGGTTAATCGGCTTTTTTGTCAATACCTTAGTCTTAAGAACAGATTTAGCAGGAAATCCCAGTTTTAGCGAGTTATTAAAACAGGTACGAGAGACAGCAACGGATGCTTACGACCATCAAGATTTACCTTTTGAGATGTTAGTAGAGGCTCTACAACCTGAAAGAAATATGAGTTATACTCCTTTATTTCAGGTGATGTTTGGGTTAGATAATGAAATTGTAGATAGCATAGATTTAGAAGGAATAAAAGCCACTCGTCAGCCTTTGGAATTTAAGATAGCTAAATTTGATCTAAGTTTATCTATACAGGTGAAAGAAGCCAGATTAACTGCGATTTGGGAATATAATACAGATCTGTTTGACAAAAGCACAATTGAGCGACTATCAGGGCATTTTGTTAACCTATTAACTGGGATTATTGCTAATCCAGAACAAACCGTTAGCCAATTACCATTACTGACAGAAAGTGAGCGCAATCAGTTATTATTTGATTGGAATCAGACTGAAACTGACTACAAAAATGATTTATGTCTGCATCAGTTGTTTGAACAACAAGTAAAACAGAATCCACAGGCGATCGCAGTTAAATTGGAAGATGAATTTTTAACCTACGAGGAGTTAAACTGTAAGGCTAATCAGTTAGCCCATTACCTACAATCTTTAGGGGTAAAATCCGAGAGTTTAGTCGGGATTTTTGTTGAACGTTCCCTAGAGATGATTATCGGAATCCTGGGAATACTTAAAGCAGGGGGAGCTTACGTTCCTTTAGATATTAATTATCCCCAAGAGCGAATTACCTATCTTATTGAAGATACTCAACTTAGTATTGTGTTGACGCAATCTAAATTTCTTGAGCAACTTCCCAAATTTATACCGAACACTATCTGTTTAGATCAAGACTGGTCAACAATTGCCAAACAGAGTACAGTTAACCCTTTGGTAGCAGTTGAGCAGCACAATTTAGCCTATATTATCTACACCTCCGGCTCCACAGGTCAACCCAAAGGGGTAATGATTGAACATCGCTCAGTAGTCAACTATATACTGACTACTATTCGAGAGTATGGTATTACCTCAGAGGATCAAATTCTGCAATTTTCTTCTATCTGCTTTGATGCTTCCGTTCAAGAAATCTTTGTTAGTTTGTTATCGGGTGCGACCTTGGTATTGCGAACAGAAGAAATGTTGCGCTCTAGTGAGAATTTTTGGCAATGTTGTCAAAAATGGCAATTAACAGTTTTGGGTATTCCTACTGCTTATTGGCATCAATTAGCCTCGGAACTAACTGCTGCTACCCTGCCAATTCTCTCAAATATTAAAGTAATTTTCATTGGTGGGGAAGCCATTCAACCGGCAAAAGTCCAGCAATGGCAAACAGTTACAGGCCAATATTCCCCTCTTCCTCGACTATTCAATGGTTACGGACCAACGGAAGCAACCATTGCAACGACTTTCTCCGAATTTACTTCACCAACTATAACCAATATTCCCATTGGGCGACCCATCAGTAATACTCAGGTTTATATTCTCGATGCTTGCTTACAACCTGTTCCTGTGGGGGTAGCCGGAGAATTACATATTGGAGGTGTCGGGTTAGCCAGGGGTTATCTCAATCGTCCAGAATTAACTCAAGAGAAATTTATCCCTAATTCTTTTGAGAAGGATGAAGTGATCCCCCCAACCCCCCTTAATAAGGGGGGCAATGAGCCGTCAAAATTATATAAAACGGGAGATTTATGTCGGTATTTACCCGACGGTAATATTGAGTATTTAGGACGGATTGACAATCAAGTAAAAATTCGGGGTTTTCGCATTGAATTGGGAGAAATTGAAACCGTTCTTAGTCAGCACAATGCAGTAAAAACGGCTGTTATTATTGCCCAAGAAGATGAGACAAATCAGAAACGTTTAGTCGCCTATATTATTCCCCAAGTAGAGATTATTTCCCCCCAAAAAGAGAAAAATTCGCTTAATGTTACTGAACTGCGGCAATTCCTGAAAGCTAAGTTACCAGAGTATATGATTCCTAGTGCCTTTGTCATTTTGGAATCCCTACCCTTAACGCCCAATGGTAAGACTGATTACCGTGCTTTACCGGCTCCCGAATTCCAAAGCCAAGAGCAGTATATCGCGCCGCGTAACCCCATTGAGGAGATATTATCCTCGATTTGGGCAAAAGTGCTAAAAGTTGCACAGGTGGGGATTCACGACAACTTCTTTGAGTTGGGTGGACATTCATTATTAGCAACTCAACTAATTTCGCGCATCCGTGAGGCTTTTCAGGTAGAAATACCCTTACGCGAGTTATTTGTTGCACCGACAATCGCCGAATTGTCCCAAGAAATAAAACGGCTTTCCGAAGGAGAACAACTCACTGAACTGCCGATTTTACCCAGGGACAAAGCAGCAGAATTACCCCTATCTTTTGCTCAGACTCGTCTCTGGTTTTTGGCTGAATTTGAGTCGAATAGTTCTTTTTATAATATCCCCCTAGCCTTGCGTTTAGAAGGAACTTTAAACTCAGAAATCTTAATCCAGAGTTTAGAAGAAATTTGCGATCGCCATGAAGCTTTACGCACCAACTTTATTACCGTTGATGGTATCCCTACCCAAGTTATACAGACACGAACCTGGACAGTTACGGTTGTGGATTTACAGCATTTATCTGGTAGTGAACAAGCAATTGCCTCCCAAGAGTTAGCACAAAATCAAGCGATTCAACCCTTTGACTTAGCCGGTGAACCCTTAATCAGAATCACTTTATTGGTGTTATCTGAAACGGAACATCTCTTATTAGTCTGTATGCACCATATTGTCAGTGATGGCTGGTCAATGGAGGTATTTCTTCAGGAACTAACCGCCCTCTATAATGCTTATATTCAGGGTTTATCTTCGCCTCTAAATCCCCTATCTATCCAGTATGGAGATTTTACCCTTTGGCAAAGACAATGGCTGCAGGGAGAGGTATTGCAACAGCAACTAGACTACTGGCAAAAACAGTTAGCCGGCGCACCGGCCCTTCTATCTTTACCAACAGATAGACCTCGACCCAATCAACAAAGTTTTGCTGGGGGACATTTACCCTTTAGCCTTTCCCTAGAATTAACCGAAAAACTGACCCAATTAACCCAGGAACAGGGTGTCACCTTATTTATGACCCTGTTAACAGCTTATGCTGTCTTACTTTACCGTTATACGGAACAGGAAGACATCTTAATTGGTACTCCCATTGCTAACCGTAATCGCAGTGAACTTGAAGGTTTAATCGGCTTTTTTGTCAATACTTTGGTTCTGCGAATTGACTTGTCAGGTAAGCCCAATTTTAATCAGTTATTGGGTCGAGTACGGGAAATGGCAATGGATGCCTATGCTCATCAGGATTTGCCCTTTGAAATGTTAGTAGAAGTCCTACAACCTGAACGAGATTTAAGTCACGCGCCTTTATTTCAAGTGGATTTTCTGCTGCAAAATAGTCCTCCGTCTCCCTTAGAACTAACAGGATTAACTGCCACTCCCCTCACCACGGAAAATGACACCGCCAAATTTGATCTAACCCTGGCTATGGAGAATACCGGTGCAGAATTAAAAGGCGTATGGGAATATAATACCGATTTATTTGATCGCAGCACCATTGAGCGATTAACAGGAAATTTCATCACCCTACTAGAAGCATTAGTTGTTAACCCGCAGCAGCCAATCTTTCAACTACCATTATTAACCGAAGTAGAGGCAAAAGAATTATTAGAAGAATGGAATGCTACCGAAAAAGCATATTCTTTCCATCAATGTATTCATCAATTATTTGAAGAACAAGCAGCACGAACACCGGCTGCAGTAGCAGTGGTCTTTGAAGGTCAAGAATTAACCTATCAAGACTTAAATATTCAGGCGAATCAATTAGCCCATTATCTCCAATCTTTGGGAGTAAATTCAGAAGTTTTAGTTGGTATTTATCTAGAGCGGTCGCTGTTAGTTATTGTCGGATTATTAGCAGTTCTAAAAGCTGGAGGATCCTATATACCTTTAGATCCAGATTATCCCCAGCAACGGTTGACTTATATGGCAGAAGATGCCCAAATTTCTCTACTGCTAACTCAAGAAAGTTTACTCGATTCTTTACCAGCAGAAGATGTGGGGATAATTGTCTTAGATAAATTAGCCGAGATTTTGACGGTTCAAAGTCCAGAAAATCCCCTCAGTGAAGTGGTTCCAGAAAATCTACTATGCCTATTATATACATCTGGTTCAACCGGTAAACCTAAAGGAGTGATGTTAACTCATGCGGCCTTAGTTAATCATAGTTGGGGCATTAGTGAAGTATTCGGTTTAACAGAATCTGATCGCGTTTTACAGTTTGCTTCCTTTGGTTTTGATGTCGCTGCGGAAGAAATTTTCCCCACCTGGTTAAAAGGTGGCACAGTGGTCTTAAGACCAGGGCAAATGTTCCCAACTTTGACTGATTTTGCCGATTTTATCGAACAAGAAAGCCTCACCGTTTTAAATATTACCCCTGCCTATTGGCATGAATGGGCAATCGCCGTTTCCCAATCATTAGCTACTGTACCATCCAGTCTGCGGGTTGTCGCCGTGGGAGGGGATGCAGTGTTACCAGAAACCGTCAATATTTGGCGACAAATGGTCGGAAAACGGGTTCAATGTATTAATGTATATGGCCCCACAGAAGCGTCTGTAACCGCCATAGTTCATGATTTGCTAGATTATCAGTCAGAAAAAATCAATTCAGTGCTGATTGGTCGTCCCATTGCTAACACAAAAGCATATATCTTGGATCAAAATCTGCAACCTGTACCCATTGGAGTTAAGGGAGAATTGCATCTATGCGGTGTTCGTTTAGCGCGGGGTTATCTGAATCGTCCCGAATTAACTGCTGAAAAATTTATTGACAATCCCTTTGCTCATTCACCGTTCAATCGGTTGTATAAAACGGGAGATTTAGCGCGTTATTTACCCGATGGTAATATTGAATGTTTTGGACGGATTGACAATCAGGTTAAAATTCGCGGATTCCGTATTGAGTTAGGAGAAATTGAAGCGGTACTTAACCAAAATATTGATGTACAAACATCTTGTGTGATTATTCGGGAAGATACTCCGGGGGATAAATATTTAGTCGCCTACATAGTAGCTCATTACGAACGGATACCGATGATTAGTGAACTGCGTCAGTTTCTGTCCAGTAAATTGCCTTTGTATATGGTTCCTCAAGCTTTTGTTTTTCTGGAATCTTTACCCCTTACTACTAATCGTAAGGTAGATCGTCGCGCTTTACCCGCACCAGATAAGATAGGGAATCGCCGGGATCAATATGTAGCACCACGCAATGGAATTGAAGAGATGTTGGTGCAAATTTGGACAGAAATACTCAAAATAGAGCAAGTGGGAATTTATGATAATTTCTTTGAAATTGGCGGCCATTCTCTCCTCGCAACTCAATTAGTTTCTCGGATTCGGAGTTTATTTAAAATAGAACTACCTTTGCGGAGTTTATTTGGTGCAGCTACGGTAGCCGAATTAGCGCATCTTATTGGACAATTACAGCAGCAAAATCTGACGCTAACAGTACCCCCGATTTTACCGAGAACTAAGGATACAGAATTACCTCTATCTTTTGCTCAACAGCGTTTATGGTTTTTAGATCAATTGCAACCAAATAGCGCTTTATACAATATACCGATGGTGTTGCATTTCCGAGGCAACCTCAATCAAAAGGCCTTAGAACAAAGTTTACGAGAAATCTGTGATCGCCATGAAGTATTACGGACTAATTTTGTCACGATTGATGGACAACCGACTCAGATTATTCAAACAACAAGGGAGACAATATCGGTCGTTGATTTACAAGATTTACCCATCCAGGAGCAAGCAGAAAAAACACAGCAATTAAAGCAAAAACAAGCCACTCAACCCTTTAATTTAGCCAAAGAATCCTTAATCAGAATCACTTTAGTGGTGCTATCGGAGACGGAACATCTCTTATTAGTGTGTATGCACCACATTATTAGTGATGGTTGGTCAATAGAAGTATTTATTCACGAATTGACCACCTTATACAATGCTTATGTGCAGAATCATCCCGCAAATTTAGCTCCTTTACCGATTCAGTATGCAGATTTTGCAGTTTGGCAAAAACAATGGTTACAAGGGGATGTCCTGCAAAGTCAATTAAATTACTGGCAAAATCAACTAACAGCTGCACCCCCTTTATTATCGCTTCCCACAGACCACCCTCGACCTGCGGTGCAAAGCTTTGTCGGTACTCAGCAAGAATTTTCCCTTTCCCCCAAACTTAGCCAAGCTTTGAATGAATTGAGTCGCCAACAAGGGGTGACATTATTTATGACGCTGTTGGCTGCTTTTGATGCTTTACTGTATCGTTATACAGGGTCAAGTGATATTTTGGTAGGAACTCCCATCGCTAATCGTAATCGCGGTGAAATTGAGGGTTTAATCGGCTTCTTTGTTAATACTTTAGTGATGCGGACGGATTTATCAGATAATCCGAGTTTTAGTCAGTTATTAACCCGTGTTCGGGAAGTGACAATGGATGCTTACGCGCACCAAGACTTACCCTTTGAAATGTTAGTCGAAGCGTTGCAACCAGAACGGGATTTGAGCCATACTCCCCTATTTCAAGTCGCTTTTGTCCTGCAAAATACACCTAAGTCTGAGATTGCAATGACGGGATTAACGGTGACAGATTTGCCACCAGAAAATACTACAGCTAAGTTTGATTTAACCTTAGCTATGGTTAACACCGATGATGGCTTAAAAGGTGTCTGGGAATATAATACTGATTTGTTTGAAAGTAGCACTATTGAGCGATTATCAGGGCATTTTCTCAACTTATTAGGGGGAATTGCGGCTAATCCTCAAGCGCGGATTTCCCAATTACCCTTACTGACAGAAAGTGAGACTAATCAGTTATTAATTGAGTGGAACAATACTCAAGTTGACTATCCTGAGTATAAGTGTATTCATCAGTTATTTGAGGAACAGGTAAAACGCACACCCGACGCGGTAGCGGTGGTTTGTTCCCAGCAACAATTAACCTACAATGAATTAAATTGTCGTGCTAATCAATTAGCTCATTATCTGCAAAAATTAGGAGTAAAACCAGAGGAATTAGTGGGGATTTGTCTAGAGCGTTCTTTAGACATGATTGTGGGATTATTGGCTATTCTTAAAGTCGGTGGAGCTTATGTTCCTATTGACCCAG
>NZ_SFBZ01000116.1:0-8143 GCF_007095495.1 Microcystis sp. M_QC_C_20170808_M9Col
AATTTTCAGGGAAAAAGTCCCTGAATTTCCCCCTGATCACTCCCATATCTGGTACTTTTTGAGGGGAAAAAAGTCCAAAAGTCTTATCCAACAAGGTTTTTAGATTTATTCAGCAAGCCTTAATTAGTTCCCCAATCCGTGTCATAGAAAAGGGGTTTCTTTGAGAAGAAAACGGAAGAAAACGGATTTCTTTGAGAAACCCGTTTTCTGTTTAAGCGCCATTGGAACTGAGAAAACGGGTTTCTTTGAGAAGAAAACGGAAGAAAACGGATTTCTTTGAGAAACCCGTTTTCTTAATCAGCTTTTTTATCTGTTTTGTAAGTACCTAAGCAAAATTAATTACACATTTCGATCAAGCTTTTGCCTTTTGCCTCTTGCCTTTTGCCTATCCTAACCAAGAAATTAATTTTGCACGACTACTTACCACCATCTTAAATCTTCTCGAAATTGGTGATCAAAGACAATTGCCCTACTCTTGGCGTTCAATTCCTAACTCCTGACAAAGTTCTGTAACTGTCTGTCCCGGTATTGTTTGAACGTCCCTCTCCATTGAACGTTCCAGTGCTGCCAATAACTTTCTCGCATTCGCAGGCGATCGCAAAAGATAAACGGTTTCTAATAAGCCAGTTAATTCCTCTGCGCTTAATAGTGCCATATCTTTATGACCAGGGCGCGTAATAATCGCCATACTATTCTCGCTTTCCAGTCGATCCAGAAGGCTCGCTAAATTTTCTTGAGCTTGAGTGTAGGTAGTTTGGATAGAAAACATAAGGCGAGGGCAACGAGTTGATTCGATTTTAGCTTATTTCATCAACTGAGAAAACGGGTTTTTTAAAGAAACCCGTTTTCTGGACTTAGGGCGATCGATCTTCACTCCTACCTCATCCCAGAATAATTGACGAAAAACATCGATAAAACCCTATATAATCGCTTAAAACAGCGATACTTGACAAAATCGGGGGGGGATAGGCTTTTGGATAGAATTTACCAAAAGACAGGACTTGGTTCCCTAATCCGTGCCATAGAAAAGGGGTTTCTTTGAGAAACCCCTTTTCTGGAATAAGCCGCGATCGCTAGGAGTTGCTAACTCGCGCTAGACTGGATTCAAATAATTAACTTCCAATCAATTCAAAGCAAGGACAAACCCATGAAATATCGCGTCTTAATTGAGCAAGATGAAGATGGCATTTATGTGGCTGAAGTTCCCTCCCTACCCGGCTGTATTTCTCAAGGCAATACCCGGGAAGAGTTACTCGCCAACATTCAGGAAGCAATTGCTTTATATCTAGAAAGCCTAGAAGCGCACAATGAACCGATTCCACCACCAATTTCTGAGGAACTGGTAGAGGTTAAATTATGAGTGAACTCCCTCCTATCGCTGGTCGCCAAGTCGTTAAAGCACTGGGCAAGATTGGCTACGAATTAGATCGGCAGCGAGGAAGTCATATCATACTCAGACAAAAAGCCTATCCCTATCGACGCATCACCATCCCTGACCATCGAGAAGTGGCTAAGGGAACACTGAGATCTATCATTCGTCAAGCGGGATTGACAGTGGCAGAGTTTAAAACTCTCCTTTAGCTTGAGTCACCAGAGTCGAAACAACCGCTCATAAATCGCCAATTCAAAAATATACTATTAAACAATGTAAACGCTATATGAGTCAATCTGCTACTGCAATCAATACTAAACTAATTGATTCCCTTGCTCAAATTATCCTTTCTTTAACTGACGAAGAACAACAGCTTCTCCTACAAAAAATTCAGCATCCAGCCTTATCTGATGTCAATTGTCATCAAGGTTTTCCCTTTGATGTTCAAATTCCTAATACAGAAACGCTCGCCGCCATTGAAGAAGTAGAAAAACATCCTGAGCGTCTTAAGCGTTATACTAGCGTTGGGCAGATGTTCGAGGATTGGAACAGTGATTAAGACAACCCAAGTGCGGATTCCTGCCTTGATGCGTAGTGTCGAAGAAATTAAACTTGAATGGAGTTAAATATGGATTTTGTTCCTCAGCTTCCCCGGGATTCTGATCAACTTAAGCAAACTTTGGCAAAAGCACACCGCAATTGTCAAGAGATGGAATTAGTTCGATTACAATTAGAAGAAGCGATTAGTCGCTTAGAAGCGGAAAATCGTCAAAGACGAAGACAGCAGTTAGAAAACCTAGAAAACGGGTTTCTTTGAGAAACCCGTTTTCTGGAGAAACAGGGCAAAATTATCGCCAAGTTCAAAACAACTGATCATCAAATCGACAATCTTCGAGACAATAACTGAGCTTTATTCCTGTCAATGATGCTAACAAAATATCTAAAACAAGCAATGGAACTGGCAACTTATGAAGTTCTAGAAGACGGTACTTTTTATGGAGAAATTCCGGGATTTGAGGGAGTATATGCTAATGAAACAACCCTCGAAGCTACTAAGGAACAGTTACAGGAAGTTTTGGAAGGCTGGGTTATTTTAGGACTACGCTTACAGCATCAGTTACCGATTGTTGACGGTATCAATCTAACCCCTCAACAAAAAATCGCCTGATGCCACCTTTTGCCCCCATCAAAAGGAAAGAGTTAATTCGCCAGTTGAGAAAGCTGGGATTTTCTGGTCCTCTGGTAGGAGGAAATCATCAATATATGGTGCAGGGAAAGTTAAAAATCTGGATTCCTAATCCACACCAAGGAGATATCAGTAAAAGCTTGCTGGCTAAAATTTTACAACAAGCAAATATTAGTAGAGAAGAATGGGAAAAATTACGTTAAACAATTCTGTCTTGGAAAAGTTAAAAACTGTTATCAATTAAGCAAGATGAATGCCATAGAAAAGGGGTTTCTTTGAGAAACCCCTTTTCTGGACTGTCAATCTCTTGTGTCGATTAATTCGGGGACAAGTTCGGGAATAAAACCGGGTTCAGCTAAAGAACCGGTAACATGATGTTCAAAGACTTCTGCGGGGGGAAAAGTTTTCTTGACTTCCTGAGATTGCGGATCCGTAGAAGGTAGCCATTTAATTAGGGGTAAAGGTAGGAGAGTCGAGAGATTAGTAATCACCACCAATAACCAAAGGTTATCAAAATTAGTTTCGGTGACTCCCAACCAATGGGTTAATAAAGCGCCGATTTCTTGGGAAACTAATCCCGACATATTCCAGATAGACATTAATAAAGCGAATAGAGATGCTTCAATGCCCACGGGACAAAGACGGGCCGATAAAATTAAGACGGGTAAAAAGGCAATTTGTCCCATGACGGTGAGGATGAGACTATCCCCCAAACTAAACCAATGATCGTCAATACCGAGCGCTCGATTAGTATGGGTAACTAAGAGTAGGGTAGTCATCCCTAAAAGCGCAGAAATCACCGTACTCCAACCCAAAATTAAACGAAAGGAAATCGCTTTTAAAAACCGTTGATATACCCAGATGCCCAGGATCGAGGCTAAACTGGTGACTAGGCGCACTCGTCCTAAAAATTCCGGTTCAAATCCTAACTCGTTGGTGGTGAAGTAAAAAAAGGCAGAATCGGCGCTAGGAGTAGCCTGCCAGAGAAAAATAAAGGCAGTGGGTAATAAAATTGATTTTTGTCTAATTGCTGACCATAATTGCCCGATTTGCTCCTTGACTTTGGGCGTGGATTGTGCATCATCATTATTCTTGATTTTTTCCTCTGTAATTAAAAACGCCATGGCTGAGGCAATCAGGGGAAAAATAGCCGTGAGAGCGAAGACGGGACGAGTACCGAGGTGTGCGAGTAACCAACCACCCAGATAAGCCGTAATTAAGCCGCCTAACGCCGATATTCCCCAAGTTAAGGACTGTAGAGAACCGGATTGAGTTAAGGACTCTTTGCGCGCCCTTTCTACTACCAAAGAATCGACGATGACATCACTAATGGTGACAGAAAGGGAACCAAGCAGGATCGCGGCCATCGCTTGCCAAGCATTCTCCACCACAGTGGCTAGGGCCAACCAAGCTAAAACCCCGAGAATTCCCGATAAAATTAGGTAGGGCCGACGACGATAGCCAAAAATAGGCAAACCATCCGAAAGAAAGCCAAAAGCTGGTTTAATCACCCAAGGAATCGCCGCCACTCCGATTAATGCCCCCATCTGGGAGGGACTCAAGGCCAAATCGTCTTTTAAAAAGAAGCTAACCGCTAATCGGGAGAGTCCGAGAATGCCCTGCACGAAATAAACCCCTAAAATGCCAATTAATTCGGGATTAGGGTCATTTCCGAACAAGATAGTCTCTTTAAGGAATTTTTTCCCGCGATCGATGCCAAGGCGATTAATAAGCATGAAGTTTCATAAATATTTGTTACTGTCTCTATAATAATGATTGAGCGCTCGATCGGTGCGTTAGCTGTTAGGGTTTAACTGTTGAGCTTTAGGTTTTGGCAGTTGGGTATTGGGTTTTAGGGTTTTAGTGGAATTTCCCCATAAAAGACTTATTGTCGTGTTATGGGGAAAGTTTCTTGCGATCGCTCCATCAATATACAGAAAGATTCTTAAAAAAATGTGTATTTCGTGTGATACATAGAAAGTTTATTTATAATATCTGGTTATGCAACCTAATCTATCGGTGGAGTCAAAACTTGAATCCTAATATTGCTTTTTGTTACTAAAGTGATTGAAAAGTGTTAGTAAATCCTCGGAACAATCAAGATGATTAATGTCAAAACAAGAGAAGCAATTGACGAGTTTAACATAACAAAAAACTCGACAAATGTTGGTGAGATTTATGATTCTCTAGAAAGATTGCGACCTGACAAACTTAGTTCAAATACCATAGTCCAGCTAGTTAGGTATATAGAAAGTTTTGCAAACAAAAATATAATATCTGCTCAACATTACAATAGCTTTGGAACAGGCGGCGATAAAATTAAGACGATTAATATATCAACAATAGCCTCGATAATTGCTTCTAATTTTCTCAATGTCTACAAAGTTGGAACAAAAGCAGTTACATCTATTTGGGGAAGTTCTGATTTTATCAAATCACTTAAATCAAATCTTTATCAATTTCCGATAGCCATAAGAGATAAAGCCTTCTATCAAGAAGGCTCGGGATATTTTTCGTTAGATGAATTGGGTTATCCGTATTCTAACCCACTGAGAGAGGCTCGGTTAATGATTTACCGAGAAAGTATTCCTGATATCTATAAAATTATATTTCCTGTTTCAAATCTTACTAATTCAAGTGGTCAAGTTAATGGGGTATATTGCAGTAATTATATAGATCATTATATTGATGTATCAATTGCCTTAGAAAGGAATAGCTTGATTGTACACTCGACTCATGAAATTGATGAGATTTTTGCAGGAAGAAACTTAGTAATCCGGATTTTTAATGGAAGATTAGTTAAAAGTGAAGTAAATCTACCAGAACATTATGTTAATGATGATTACTTTGAATTTATGTCAGAATCAGCCGACATAAAGAATCACATCTCAAAGTTTGAAAAAATTCTTAAAGGCGAATGTTCCGAAGACATAAGTTTAACGATTGCTTATAATGTTGCATGTATTCTCAACCTTGAATATCAAGATATTTTATTAGATGAACTTGTAGATCGGGTTTCTACATTTATGAAATCTATTCCGTATGTGCCAGTATGAACAAAACAAATAAAGCACCTATACCTTATAGTTTTTGGGCAGCAATAGTAGGATTCAGCTTATCTATAATTAATGATTTCGGAGATTATATTCCATTTTTAAAAGGTCATGAAATTGACTTAATTCTATTTGTAATTATTGTAATCACTCTTGATCAACTGAACCAAAGGGGTTCACTTGAGGGATTCAAAAGCGAAGTTATTTCAGCAGTTCAAAATATTGACAGTAAGCACCTAGAGCTTAAACAGGAATTAATTTCTGAAATTCGTAATATTGACATCAAAACTTTGGAAGTAATTAGGAATGAAAGAATTGGGATTGTCACTCAAATATCTATTGCAAGGATTTTTGATGATTTTGTTGGTGATGAATATTATGCGTTTAATGCTCCTTTACAGTATGAAAACGAGAACTTGGGGGACAGGCTACAATTTCATGTTAGAAGATATAAAAATGTAAACTTTAAAGTTGCTCATTACTATTACCCAATTTTTTCATGTCCTGATAAGAGGGTTGTCCGAGAATGGATGGCTGGAATTAATGGTTTCTACCAAAATTTGATGGATCATGGTCAACTCACGGAAAATGAGAAAAAAAAGATTATCTTTTATATTCCTACAAAACAATATGATTTCTCTCCAGCTTTAAATATTTCCTACTTTATAGGCAAAAAAAATAGAGGGTTTGAAGCTATTGTTTATATACATAATGAGATTTTCATGGATATTCAAAGAAGGAAGCCCAAAATCATGCTTACAATCTATGACGATAAAGTTATCGAGCTACTGCGTGATCATAGAGCAGATGCAATCACAAGAAATATGCCAAGAATACAAAGGATTATTGGAATTGACGACTTTCTTACATATTTACAAGAGGAACTAGAGAAAATGGCTCTCCTAGACTGATTATAGCAAATTAGCTGTAGGGGCGTTTCCTAATGCAAGTCCTACTACTCCACCGATCGATTTTGGGGAACGCACCATGCTCATGTATTCCCGCCAGTAAACAGAGCCTGGTTTAACAATTTCTGGCACAAGAATAGATTGCTCACCTAGACTTTCAGGCACTGACCACTGTAGCTTGTCCTTTAGGTAAGGTAAGGGACCTGCGTAGGAATAATATCCCAGCCAGACAGTCGCTCTGTAGAAGAATCAGACAAGCCATAAATGGTACATTATCAAAGCGCAAGTCCCTAATCGGAACAGGTGCTTTTGAATTAGCAAAAGATGGCCTCACAGCTTCCGAGCAACTTTTAGCCCGATTTCCAGATGTTCAAAGTAGTTCAAGGCTGACCGCTGAAATAACTGATAACTGAGAAAACGGTAGCAATTTCTACCAAAAGTCAGAATAAAATTCGTTATCGTCATAAGGTCATGACGGAATGTAATTAAAACGAGAAAGAATGCGGATCGAGCAATTGCAAGCCTTTTTAGCCGTAGCCGATACGGGCAATTTTGGTCAAGCCGCGCGCCAGTGTGGAGTCACCCAATCGACTATCAGCCGCCAGATTCAATCCCTAGAAACCGATTTGGGCTTACCTCTTTTCCATCGTACCGCCCAAGCGAAGTTAACCATTGCCGGGGAGAAATTACTGCCCCGGGCGAAACGGATTTGTCAAGAATGGACGAATATTCACGAGGAAATCACGGACCTACAGGCAGGAAAACAGCCAGAATTGTGCGTGGCGGCGATTCATTCCGTGTGCGCCCACTATTTACCGCCGATTTTGCCGAAATTTTGTGCTGAATACCCAGAAGTTCAGTTAAGAGTTACAGCACTAGGCAGCGATCGCGCTTTAAAAGTGCTGCGGGATGGTTTAGTAGATGTGGCGTTGGTAATGAATAATCGTTTTCTCACCTCTAGCCCGGAGATGGTGGTCGAGGTATTATACCAAGAAGCGATCGAAATTCTCATGGCCGCTAATCATCCCCTCGCCCAATACAAAGAAGTGCCATGGTCAGAATTAATCCCCTATCCGCAAGTGGTTTTCAAAGACGGCTACGGAATGCAAAGATTAGTACAAGAATGGTTTTCCCGTCAGGATGCCCACCTGAAAACCGTCATGGAATTAAACACCCTCGATGCTTTTCGCGGTGTGGTGCGTCAGGGTAATATTATCGCTCTTCTGCCCCAATCCGCCTTGATGGAGGCCCGTAGCGACGCCACCCTCGCCATTCGTCCTCTTGCTTCCCCTAGTGGCGAAAATCCCCATCTTAACAATGGTAAATTTAGTCATCGTCTCACCCGTCAGGTAGTCCTCGTCACCACTAGCGATCGCCTACAGATACCACCGATCGCTCATTTTTGTCAATTAGTGCGGCAAATGAATCAAAGTGTGGTTAAAAGCCTAGAAAACCACCCCGTCCAGCCTTAGCAATCCCAATCAATCCTATTTAGGGTTTGCGGCAAAAAGCTTTTCCTAGGGGCAGGGTGTGGCCCCCCCAACCCCCCCGACATCGGGGGGGCAGGTGGGGTGTGGGGTTTTACCGATTTTCAGGTGGTCAATTACCTAATTTTCAGGGAAAA
>NZ_SFBZ01000117.1:0-3735 GCF_007095495.1 Microcystis sp. M_QC_C_20170808_M9Col
GGGTGATGCAAGGGTTTTAAGAGATTCTAGCAGATTTAAGTGCATTTGGGAAGCTCTCAATCAAGCTAAAAGCCCTTTCCTGTAAGGTTTTTAGATTTATTCAGCAAACCCTAATTAATCGTCGCTGTTCCCTGTTCCCTTCTCTTAGCATTAACTTGAATTTTGTCTGGCTACTTCAAATGACTGATAACTAATATTAATAATTATCGTACCTCATGAGATTAGGAAATTCTCTAAAAAAGCAAAAAGGGAAATATATTCCCTTTTTCTAGCTTTTATGGACCCATATCCTAAACGATTTCGGGTTTAACACCTCTTTGGTCGAGAATTTTCTGTAATTCCGCTTCGTCGGTTTTGGTCAAAGAAGTGCGTAACACTTTACCTCCGTAGGGGGCCACTTCATCGAGGACCTTATCGGGGGTAACTTTTTGGACGAGAACAAAGAGAGCAGATGTACCTGGCTGCATGGTTTCTCCCAATTCCCGCATAAAATTGTCATCCACACCGATATCACTTAAAGCACCTCCCAAAGCGCCACCAGCAGCACCGAGGACGGCCCCTAATAAAGGGGATAAAAAGAGCATTCCGATTAATAATCCCCAGAAACTGCCACTAGCGGCTCCCGCTGCCGTTAAATTGACCGCTTGCTTGAGTTTAATCTCACCATCTTTGTTTTTAACCACTACGGCAGCATCTTCTAGCTCGATGAGATGTTCCCGTTGCAGCTTGGCCAAAGTTAAACGAACTTCTTCTGCTTTAAATTCGTCCTCATAGGCGATGACAAATAGATCAGCCATGGTTTTTCCTCGATTATTAGCAAATAAAACTTTTATACACTACTTTTGCCGGATTAAAAAGTTTGAGGTATTCTCCGATACCTGAAACCCATGGGGATTAGGTGTCATAAATACGAGCTTCAAAAGCATCGGGATTTTCTTGACAGTATTCCTCAAAATAGGTTTTTTCCGGTTTTTTAGCGCGTTGGTGTGCCAATTCTGCCTGTAATTCCTCAACAACATCCCAAGCTGCGGCACAATCGGGAGAATTTCCCCCTTTTTCAGCACATACTGCCCGGGCAATATCTCTAGCTTTGATAATCTCCGCTTCTAAATCAAGACTGCGGGGCTTTTCGACGGCGTTACCTTTATGGAGGATGTCACTAACAGAGATAACACCGAGTAAATCACCTTTAATTACCGGTGCGAAACGAATACCGGTATTAGCAAATAAGCGAGCCACATATTCAACCCCGAGGTCGGGATTAATCACGATGCAGGGTTTGCTCATCACTTCATAGACGCGCACTTTTTGCGGATCTTGACCGAAAGCGACGACTTTATAGACAATATCGGTTTCGGTGATAATTCCGTAAGCATCTTCATCGTGACGGCGATCAACAATGAGAGTTCTAATGTTCTTTTCTCTCATCAATTGTACCGCTTTGGCAACGGTTTCAGAACCTTTAATCTTGGCCACCTCCGTGGTCATAATTTCAGCTGCTTTCATAGTCATATTCGGAGAAGTTAAGTTGTGCCTTTGTTATTTTAGAACATAAACTGGCCCCTAATACTGACGGCTGACGGCTAAAAAACCGATCCCCGATTAACGCCATTCTACCAGTTGTCGTTCTTGGACAACCAAACCATATACTGTTTCGGTTTGACGGGCTAAATTCGCCCAATGAAAGCGTTTTTCTAGGTCTTCGTAGGCGTTATTAACTAATTCTTGGGCGTATTCAGGATGATTTAAAACCTCCAAAATGCCCCAAGCGAGGGAATCAGGATTATTGACCCGGGTGACAATTCCCGTTTGACCATGACGGACAACTTCGGGAAAACCGCAGGTATCGGAAACTACCACGGGAACCCTAGCGGCGAAACTTTCCAAGGCGACAATGCCAAAAGGTTCGTAAAGACTAGGAAAAACGGCACAATCGGCCACGGTTTGGAAGCGATCGAGGTTTTCATCGGACATAAAGCCCGTAAAATAACAATGATGCCAGATACCGAGATGCCAGGCCTGTTGTTTGAGTTTGTCGGTATTGCCGCCACCGATAATAACAAATTTAGTTTTAGCCCCAGTCTGGCCGAGGACTTTTGGGGCAGCGTTGAGTAACACCGAAACCCCCTTTTCAAAGGTCATACGCCCGACGTAATAGACGATTTTTTCGTGATCTTGGGCATATTGACGACGAAAAGCTTGGTAATCAAAGTTAGGGTCTCTTTGCTTTTTCTCGGCCCGAATACCGTTATAAACCACATCGATTTTATCCCAGGGGGCGCCCAAAGCCCGATGGACTTCATGACGCATATAGCCGGTACAGACGATAACGCGCCAAGCATTATAGACGAGGGTTCCCTCTTTGCCGGCGATATAGCGTTGGGTGTCGGTGTGCAGTCCGTTATAACGTCCGTATTCCGTGGCGTGAATAGTGGCAATCAGGGGGATTTTAAAGAGATGTTTCATGGCAATGGCCGCATCCCCTACTAACCAATCGTGAGCATGAACAAGGTCAAATTTTCCGTATTCGGCGATTAGTTTGCCGCCCCGTTGCCCCATGCTGTTATTCATGTTGACCACCCAATGGAAAAAGTCATTGCCGGGGGGTACGGGGACGCGATGGATGTGAATGCCTTCGACCAGTTCGTAACTGGGGGCCTGACCGAATTCGATCGTGATTAAATGGACTTCATGACCGAGTTTGACGATTTCGGGATAGAGTTCAGCGACATGACGGGCGATACCGCCCACTAATCGCGGTGGAAATTCCCACGCCAACACTAAAATCCTCATTTTTCCCTAACCTCGACCTGATTTAAGCTTGTAGGTAATCATTGCATCCCCATGGTATCTATTTTGGCTCTGGTTTCTTCCTCTAATTGCCACTCTCCCCGCACCAGTCTGGAAAGGATTTCTTGTCGCCACTTGCTTAATTGTTCCTGAAAAGCGGCCGTTTGTAGATCGTTGCGCCAGAAAATTAGGGCTGATTCGCCAGTTTGCGGATAATAATTTTTACGCTCTCCAGCGATGCGGAAGCCAAAATGCTCGTAGAGTGCGATCGCTGACTGGTTCGACACCCTCACCTCTAGCGTAGCCCTTTCCAGTTGTCTTTGTACAGCCTTCTCCAGAAGTTTGTAGAGAAGTAGTTTTCCTAATCCTTGTCTTTGATAGTCGGGGTAAATTGCCAGGAGGGTAATATGCGCTTCTTCGAGAATTGCCCAAAAACAAGCCAATCCGATTAGGGTTTCGCTATCCCGGTCCAGGGTAAGAATTAATAATTCACTGTTGGGGCTGTCTAATTCCCGTTGATATCCCGATAACGTCCAGATACCGCCGAGACTGGTGCGATCTAGGGACACCATGGCGGCAAGATGCTCTGATTTTGGGGTTTTAAGCTGGATTTTTGCCATTGATCGGGGAAGGGAGCAGGGTGTAGGGTGTGGGGTGTGGGGTGTGGGGTGTGGGGTGTGGGGTGTGGGGTGTGGGGTGTGGGGTGTGGGAAGAAGGGAGAATAAATAAAAATAGTCTCGGAGTCTCCTGAATCCTGTCTCCTGAATCCAATAGTAGATGTGGGATTTTTGCAGGAGTTCTATTTTCTGACAAATATAAGCCAAAGTTATTTATTGACTGCAAAAACTTGAGAATATTTAAATTAACATTCCGCAATATTTATAAATTCTTAAGAATTAATTGAGAAAGATTTTTATTTAACAACGATGTTATCATAGTTACAGC
>NZ_SFBZ01000118.1:0-6821 GCF_007095495.1 Microcystis sp. M_QC_C_20170808_M9Col
GGTTTCCTAGCTCTAAAAGGTGTAGTAATTGCGGGTATATTGCCCTTGAAAATGCCGTTAAATGTTCGAGAATGGGACTGTCCAGACTGTGGGACACACCATGACCGAGATATTAACGCGAGTAAAAATATTTTGGCCGCAGGGCTTGCGGTGTCAGTCTGTAGAGCGACCATAAGACCAGAACAGAGTAAATCTGTTAAGGCAGGTGCGAAAAATCCTTCGGAACCCCAAGCAGAAACCTAAATCGTGAGGTTTGGGAATCACCGTCCGTTTACGGCGGTGAGGATGTCAACGTCAAGTCTAGCTCTAGCACAGAGGCTCCCCTGTCTGGACAGCACTAAGGATTGTCTTGTAATTCACTCGATCCCGAACGTCACCGAAACGACCGCAGTAATATCTTTGTCGATCGAGGAGGTGTCGTAAATTCCCGAATCGCTCACGTCAGTGGAATTGCGCGAGGTGATCTGAAAAACTCCCGTTTTCGCATCGCGCACCCTTCCCACCCGACTGCCGGTACTACTGGCGATCGCCTCGGCTCTGGCTCTCGCATCCTTGGTCGCCGCAGCCACCATTTCCACCCGCAGCTTATCGAGTTGGGTGTAAAGGTATTGGGGGGGTTCAGAGACGAGGCTAATTCCCTCCTCGATCAATTCCGTTACCTGCCTAGAAAGTTCCGTGTAACGGGCCACATCCCCCGCTCGGATCTCGAAGCGTTGGCTGAGGCGATAGGCAAGAATTTGCCCGGTTTCCTGGCCGTTAGCTGTTACTTCGGGAATCGCCATCGTCTCGATCGCGTTAGTGGTGATTGCGTCGTCGGGAACTTGTTTTTCTTTGAGATAAGCTCGTATCCGCTCGGTTTGCCGGATCAGATCGCGATAGGCTTCGCGGGCGGTGGGTTGTTGACTGGAAACCGATAAACGCCAGAGAATATAATCGGATGTAATCGGCCTTTTTGCCGAACCAGTCACGACAAAAACATCGCTGGCCCGTTTCACCGCTAAGAGGGAGCGCGCCGCTATCCAGGAACTCAAGACGAGAGCGATCGATAGCACCGACAAACCCGCGAATAGCTGCGGGAAACGTCGGAATATAGAACTGTCTTTCATCGTCACTCCTCCTCAAAATTCGACGTTTCTATCCTATGCTAGTAGCGAGCGAGTTGAAATTATTATTTACAAAAATAAATTTTTCTTGCGTCAGGTTGATGCGCTTTGACAGCAAAGATTATTCAGCCCTTCCCGACGTCGGGGGGCAAGAGGGGGTCAAACGGTTTAATCTTTTTTCTGCCTGGCGATAGTATTGCGGTATCTCTACCGTTTCCCCATCACTGTTAGCGTAGAAAACTTTTAAACCTACATCCAATCCCACACATCTTTTAGTCGGCTCTAACGGTTTCGCATATTCCCGAATATCAACGCTAAGACAGAATTGGACATAGTAACCGTCTGCTCGTTTAACAATCCTAACTCGTTTAATTTGGTCTATAGGGTAAAAGTTTAGGTCTCTGGTTCCTTTCAGTTTAACCGTGCCAATATTTTTCTTATCTGTGAAAGTTATTTTCTTTCTATCCTCCGATAGTTGACCTCCACAGTTTTTATATTCCACAGAACGATTATTCTTTTGGAATTTAGGATAACCTTTTTTACCTTTAACCTTTTTCTTACAATTGTCATAGAAACGAGGAATAGCCGACCATGCTCGTTCAGCAGATGCTTGTCTAGCAGTAGAATTTACAGTATCGACAAACTTGAACTGTTTGGCGAGAACAATATTTATTGAGAGAATATTTATCTACTTTATCCTCTTGTTTGGCATCCATCCAAAGCCTTAAAGCCTTATTTCTGATGAATTGTACTGTACGAATAGCTTCATCTATGGCAGAACACTGACTTGGTTTGACCACGGCTTTCATTTCTAAGACAATCATTGTTTATCGACCTCAAACAACTTATTTTATGTTAAACTGTAGAGCAGAGATTGTCGAGATTTTAGTGGCCACCGAAGCTCTGTCGAAGTGTCGTGCTTCGCTGTTTTATATTGGTCGGGGTTTCATCCCGTCGCTAAGCGCTTCGGGTCTTCACCCCGACATTTGAGATAACTTCAAGGCCGAAGTCGAAGTTCCAGCCGATGGCGGGAACGGCATGATCGTCACTCAGGGGGGGCGCTTCGGTGGGTAAGGATTTTACCTGCTGAAGGGGAAACCGGTCTTCCTCTGGAATCTGGTAGACCTAAAACGGCCGCGCTGGGAGGGAACGACCGCGTTATCGCCTGGGAAACACGTTCTGGAGTTCGATTTTACCTACGACGGCCTCGGCATGGGAACGCTCGCTTTTAACAACCTAAGCGGTATCGGTCAGAGTGGAACTGGCGTATTGAAAGTGGACGGTCAAACGGTAGCGACTCAAAAGATGGAGCGAACTCTACCCCTGATCCTTCAATGGGACGAAAACTTCGATGTCGGCGCGGATACGGGGACTCCCGTGGAAGACGCAGACTATCAAGTTCCCTTCCGGTTCAACGGTACGTTGGATAAATTAACCCTTACCGTCAACCGTCCGAAACTGTCCCCGGGGGACGAACAGAAATTATGGGAGGCACAACGGAATAATCGCGTTTCCGAATGACCTCGTCGTGGGGGATTGATCCCCCATCTTGCCGAGCGTGTGCGAGTTTTGGCAAAGTCGAGAGATTATCGATTTTGGCAAGCGATAGGATAGTCAATGGCCCGAACGATGCGCTTCAACACGACAAATTAGGCATTCTGTCAAGAGAAATTAACAAATTTAAATATTTCTCGACCTAATCGATTCTCGAAAAAATTTACCGGAGGAAATGAACGATGTCCCAAGATAAGCCGATTCAACGCCAAATTCTACCGATTCCCGACTTAACCCCCTTCGGTCTAACCACCTACGACGCGAAGAATCCGGACACTGACTATCCCCCGATTCGAGATATCCGACCGCCGGCCGGCGCGCCCAACGTGCTGATCGTGCTGCTCGATGACGTGGGCTTCGGAGCCTCCAGTGCCTTCGGTGGCCCGTGCAATACCCCCACTTTCGAGCGATTAGCGGCACAGGGGCTAAAATATACCCGTTTTCATACCACTGCCCTCTGCTCTCCCAGCCGCGCGGCTTTGCTCTCTGGAAGGAATCATCACTCGGTCGGCATGGGCAACATCACCGAAACCGCCACCTCCGCCCCCGGGCAGAGTTCCGTTCGTCCCAACACCAAAGCCCCCCTCGCCTTGACCCTGAAGCTGAACGGCTATTCCACGGCGCAGTTCGGTAAGTGCCACGAGGTACCGGTTTGGCAAACCAGCCCGATCGGCCCGTTTGACGCTTGGCCCTCTGGCGGGGGTGGATTCGAGTATTTCTACGGCTTTATCGGTGGCGAGAATAACCAGTGGGAGCCGGCACTGTACGAGGGAACAACCCCGATCGAACCGCCGAAAACCCCGGAGGAAGGGTATCACCTGACCGAAGATCTGGCGGATCGAGCGATCGCTTGGGTCAGTCAACAAAAAGCCCTCGCCTCCGATAAGCCTTTCTTTATGTACTTCGCCCCCGGCGCGACCCATGCCCCCCACCACGTCCCCAAGGAATGGATCGACAAGTATCGGGGCCAATTCGCTCACGGTTGGGATCACCAGAGGGAGATTACCTTTGCCCGACAGAAAGAACTGGACGTAATTCCCCAAAATGCCGAACTCACCCCCCGTCACGCCGAAATTCCCGCCTGGGATGAAATGGATGATCGCCTGAAGCCGGTATTAGAGCGCCAGATGGAGGTGTACGCCGCCTTTCTGGAACATACCGATGAGCAGGTGGGACGGGTGATTCAAGCCTTAGAAAATCTAGAAATCCTCGACGATACGCTCGTTTACGTCATCATCGGCGATAACGGCGCATCCGCCGAGGGAACGCTTCAGGGCGCGTTTAACGAGATGGCCAACTTTAACGGGTTAGCGGGTCTAGAAACCCCGGAATTTCTCCTCTCGAAACTGGATGACTTCGGCGCGCCCGATTCCTATAATCACTACGCGGTCGGTTGGGCTTGGGCGATGAGTAGCCCCTACAAATGGACGAAGCAGGTCGCTTCTCACTGGGGCGGGACCCGCAACGGTACGATTGTTCGTTATCCCAAAATCATCACGGAAAAAGGTGGGATTCGCCATCAGTTCTGTCATCTGATCGATGTGGCCCCGACGGTGTTGGCAGTAGCGGGAATTCCCGAACCGACTATGGTTAACGGTGTCCTACAAAGTCCCTACGAGGGTACGAATATGGTTTATACCTTTAACGACGCGGCCGCCCCCGAACGTCACGATGTGCAGTATTTCGAGATGTTTGGCAATCGGGGCATCTATTACAAGGGTTGGAGTGCGATTACCAAGCACCGCACCCCGTGGATTATGACTGGACAGACGATGGTTCCTTTCGACGATGATATCTGGGAACTATACGACGGCAGTACGGATGGGACGCAAGCTCGGGATCTCTCCCGGGAAATGCCAGAGAAACTGCACGAACTACAGCGACAATTTCTGATCGAGGCGGTTAAGTATAATGTACTGCCCCTAGACGATCGCCAAGTGGAACGGGTCGATCCCGCCACCGCTGGCCGGCCTACCCTCGTGCGGGGAAACTCGCAATTATTCTTTGCCGGGATGGGGCGTTTGTCTGAAAATAGCGTCATCAACATCAAAAATAAATCCTTCTCGGTGACGGCGGAAATGAACATTCCCCCGGAAGGCGCGGACGGGGTGATTATCGCCCAAGGCGGCCGCTTCGGTGGTTGGAGTGTCTATACCCACGACGGAAAAGCCAAGTTCGTCTATAACGTGCTGGGGATTCAAAGTTTTGTCACCGAGGCGACGGAGACGATCCCGGCCGGTAAGCATCAGGTACGGATGGAGTTTGCCTACGATGGCGGTGGTTTAGGACGGGGGGGAAATGTCACCCTCTACTACGACGGTCAACCGGTGGGTACGGGTCGGGTAGAACGAACTCAGGCTTTTATTTTCTCTGCGGACGAGACCACGGATATCGGCTACGAATCCGGTACCCCCGTAGCGGCGGAATATACCTCGAAAACCAGTCGTTTCACCGGCAAGATCGGTTGGGTTCAACTGGATGTGGGTACGGACGCTCATGACCACCTGATCGACCCGGAGGAACGTCTGAAAATTATCATGGCCCGGCAGTAGAAAAGGGGACTTGCGATCGACGGTTTCGCTTATTCGGTCTTAGGGGAGGAATCGCGATCGCTGGCGAGCCAATGTTTAATAGATCTCCTGCAAAAATCAAAAATTGTCGTAGTTAGTGAGGAGTCAGGAGACAGGAGATAGGAGACAGGAGGAGAAAAAAGACAAGAGACAACTATCCTACCGATAAAATCTAAGATTATGTCAAATTTATCGGAATTTTTAGATATTTTGACCAGATAGTGCCTCGATAACTTACTTTTCCAGGAGGTTTGATTTTCTATAGCAAAAACTAACCGCAATGGTAGTTTTATCTAGGGTTTGCGGCAAAAAGTTTTGCGTGGGGGCAGGGTGTAGGGTGTGGGGTGTGGGGTTTTACCGATTTTCAGGTGGTCAATTACCTAATTTTCAGAGAAAAAGTACCTGAATTTTCCCCCCGATCACTCCCATGCCCGGAACTTTTTGAGGGCAAAAAAGTCTAAAAGTCTTATCCAACAAGGTTTTTATATTTATTCAGCCAGCCCTAATTAGTCTAAATATTGGCTAAGAAAATTACTGGAAATATCAAATATAGCGTTATCTTAATGGTGAGGTAGGAAGTCTCTGGTTTTAGGAAAGGACGGAACTGCGGAACGCCGGAACAGTAGCTGGTCGTCCGGAGATGACGCCAAATCCCGTCATACTTCATCTTGATGAGAAACGCTATCAGCTGTTGTCTATTTAAACTGGGTATTAAGGAGAGCAATCATGAAAAATTCTCATCAATTGACCAAATCCCTGAAGCGTTTTCGTTATACACTTTTTCTGGGAGTAGCTGCCATGGCAATCACTAGCTGGGGGATGCCCAATATTTCTGTAGCCCAGACTACTCCTGCTCAAGAAAAAGTGCAGTTAATGTTCGTGCAAACGGCAGAAGATATTCAGGTAGATCCCGTCACAAAAACAATTCGCTTGGTGAACGTCAACAAACAGACATTATACTTTTCCGATCGCCCGAACCGGATTGCTGGTAATCTGACCATGGCCGCCTATATGGATGAGTGGACAGCCAGGGCAGGAAAAGATAATTTTGCTAACGATCCCCCCAATGCGACCCTCTCAGTCTACGAACCTGGTCGTCAAGACAATACTATAGTTGTCGTCGAGATTAGCAATCCCGTCATCGATGGCAAGGACTTGATTTATAGCTACAAGCTAATCGAAGGGACTCTACCCAAGGCCGGCGGGGCAACTTCCCTATTTATCGATTGGATTGGTGTTGGTGGTGGTGTCGGTCCTGGCTTTTACGGGGTGGGGGCCGGTACCCGCGGAGTCGGTTTATACGGTGGTTACGGTGGACCCCTACGTTATTAATACTAATGTTCTATTATTTCTGTAAATTTATCTAGCGATTAGGAGAATCCCATGAGTTACCTAAATTCTTGCCGTTGAAAGCCTTGTGGCTTCAGCCCAAGTATGAAAACAAGGAGCGAGATTTTAATCTCATCGAAAATTTGGGCTCTTCGGTAATTGTTATGCAATGGACGGGGGTTATAAGGGATGGAACCCTTATATAGAAAGGCATTTAGCGATTTTTGTCAATTGTTTTTTATCTAGAGCGAACTAATCAATTAAG
>NZ_SFBZ01000119.1:0-6529 GCF_007095495.1 Microcystis sp. M_QC_C_20170808_M9Col
AATCACAAATTAGCTAAAGCCGTTCAGGATATGGGTTTTTACGAGTTCCGAAGACAACTTGATTATAAAACTCAGTTGTATGGTTCGGAATTAATCATAGCCGATAGGTGGTTTCCTAGTAGTAAAACCTGTTCCAATTGTGGGTACAAGAAAGAGTCTCTATCTTTAACTGAAAGAGTTTTTGAGTGTGAACAATGCCATGTAGTTTGCGGTCGAGACTTGAACGCTAGTCTAAATCTAGCTTCTTTGGCGGTGAGTTCCACCGTGTCAGCTTGTAGAGTAGATAGTGCCGACACTACTACAGTGAAGCAGGAAGTTAACGTCAAATTTGCTCATGAGTAGATTTGAGTAGGTTTAATAGAACGGATAATATAACCTTGATATTGACAATGGCGACTTATGAAAATTTTAATTATGGGTGGAACCCGATTTATCGGTGTTTCTTTGACTAAAGTGTTAGTAGAACAGGGTCATGAAGTAGTATTATTCAATCGTGGCAATAAACCCGCTCCGGTTGCTGGAGTACGACAGATACATGGCGATCGCACTGACCCAGCGCAACTGAAAGAAAAGCTTAAAAATGAGAGTTTTGAGGCAATTTTCGATAATAATGGCAGAGAATTAAGTGATACTCAGCCCCTCGTCCAGATTTTTAGGGAAAGAATCGGGCATTTTGTCTATGTTAGCTCGGCGGGGGTTTATTTAAAATCCGACCAAATGCCCCATAAAGAAGGGGATAAACTAGATCCCAAAAGTCGCCACAAGGGAAAACACGAGACAGAAAACTATTTAAGCGAGATGGGTTTACCCTGGACTTCCATCCGTCCGGTTTATATCTACGGACCGGGTAACTATAATGACCTAGAAGCTTGGTTTTTTGACCGTTTGGTTCGTAATCGTCCTATTCCTATACCCGGTCATGGAGAACATTTTACCCAATTTGGTCACGTTGTCGATCTAGCTAAGGCCATGGCCGCAGTATTGGGCAATTCTCAGGCTATCGGTCAAGTGTATAATATTTCTGGCGATCGCTATGTAACTTTTAACGGTTTAGCAAAAGCTTGCGCGGCAGCGATGGGGAAAAATGCCGAGGAAATCGAGATTGTTAACTATAACCCCAAAAAATTTGACTTCGGCAAAAAGAAACCTTTCCCCCTGCGGGTTCAACATTTTTACGCTGATATTAATAAGGCCACCCGGGAGTTAAACTGGCAGCCTGAATATGATCTCGTCAGTGGTTTAGCAGACTCCTTCCAGAATGATTATCTCCCTTCCGGTCGCGATCGGCAAGAAATAGACTTGGCGATCGATGACCAGATCTTGGCAAACCAACAAAATTAATTTTTTGGTGGAAGTGGGGAAGTGGGGAAGTGGGGAAGTGGGGGAATTTCAACTAAAACCCCAACACCCTAAAACCCTAAAACCCTAACCCCCAAACTGATGCAGCTTTAACCAGTTATTGGACATTCCACCAACCGAAGGCCGGCCCGACAAAGCGAATAACTACCCAAACCCCAGCTAAAACTCCTATACCAATCCAGGCACCCCTAGTGGTTAACTTGTAAGCTTGGGATGCTTGACTTTTGGTAATCGGTAGCCAAGGCAGGATGTTTTCTTCCTGTCCATACTTATCACCCAGGGCCGATTGACGACGTTTTGATTCACCCATACTAATGTCAGTTATTAAGAGGTTTTTCTCTGATTGTATATCGAAAGACAACCGCCTACACTCACTCCCAGTCCGTGAAGGAGGGCGATCGAAACTGACGGCTGATGACCGACTATTATAGAATTAAAGGTTGCGACCGAAACGAGAATAATTATGGCAACCATTAACAGTAATTACTTAAAACTAAAAGCGGGTTATCTTTTCCCGGAAATTGCCCGACGAGTCCAAGCTTTTGCGGCAGCTAATCCCGATGCTAATATTATCCGTCTGGGGATTGGGGATGTCACCGAACCTTTGCCCCTAGCTTGTCGTGAGGCAATGATCAAAGCAGTGGAGGAAATGGGCGATCGCTCTAGCTTTAAGGGTTACGGGCCCGAACAGGGTTATGCTTGGTTAAGGGAGAAAATCGCCGTCCATGATTTTCAGGCTCGCGGCTGTGATATAAGTGCCGATGAAATCTTTATTTCCGACGGTTCTAAGTGCGATACGGGCAATATTCTCGATATTTTTGGAGATAATAACTCGATCGCCGTGACAGACCCAGTATATCCCGTTTACGTTGATACTAATGTTATGGCCGGACACACGGGAGAGGCCAACGACCGCGGCGAATACGAGGGCTTGATTTATCTGCCAATTACCGCCGAAAATAACTTTACTGCCCAGATTCCGGCGGAAAAAGTCGATTTAATCTATCTCTGTTTTCCCAACAATCCCACCGGGGCCACGGCTACCAAAGAACACTTGACAGCTTGGGTCAATTATGCTAGGGCCAACGGATCGATTATCTTTTTTGATGCGGCCTATGAGGCCTTTATCACCGATGCCAGTTTACCCCATTCCATCTACGAAATCGAGGGGGCGCGGCAATGTGCGATCGAATTTCGCTCTTTTTCTAAAAATGCTGGTTTTACCGGGACGCGTTGCGCTTTAACCGTGGTTCCCCAAAGTCTCATGGCCAAAGCGGCCGACGGCAGTGATGTGCAACTCTGGAAACTGTGGAATCGTCGGCAATCGACCAAATTTAACGGCGTTTCCTACATTGTCCAACGGGGGGCCGAGGCGGTTTATTCCCCGGAAGGACAAGCACAAGTACAAGAACTTGTCAAGTTTTATTTACAAAATGCAACAATTATCCGAGAAAAATTAACCGCTGCTGGTTTAGAAGTCCATGGCGGCGTAAATGCGCCCTACGTTTGGGTAAAAACGCCCCAAGGTCTATCGAGTTGGGATTTCTTCGATAAACTGCTACATACCTGTAATGTGGTGGGGACCCCCGGATCCGGCTTTGGGGCTGCCGGAGAGGGTTATTTCCGGCTGTCGGCTTTTAATAGTCGTGCCAACGTCGAGGCCGCTATGGAAAGAATTATCAGTAAATTTCAAGGCTAATGGTCAAAAGAGGGATGTTTGCGGAAGCATCCCCCAACAACCCCATCGGAGAATAATTGATAGACTGTTGACACACCCAATTTTTCGGTAACTACTCACCGACAACGGCTCACCGATGCGACCCTTTTGGCTAGAATCCTTACAGGTAGAAAGATTAACGATCGCAATTGCCGGCCTACCGGCACATCTGCAAGGGATCAAGTTGGTGCAGTGGTCAGATCTGCACTGCGATGAACAGCATTTGCCTGTAGCTGTCCTGCAAGAAGCGATCGCCATTACTAATCAAGAAAAACCCGATCTCATCTTCCTGACGGGGGACTTTATTACCGATAGTCCCAGGCCAATTTTTACCCTGGTCGAGAGCATAAAAGCTCTCGAAAGTCAAGGGGGTATTTATGCTTGTTTAGGAAATCATGACAGTTATCCTCCCCACGCAAGGGAAACGGTCAGAGCAGCCTTAACTAGCGTGGGAATTCGGGTACTCTGGAATGAAATCGCCACACCCTACGGCGAAAATTTTCCCATTGTCGGATTGGCCGATTATTGGTCTGGGGAATTTTTACCGCAAATCCTCGAGCAAATTGCTCCCGATATACCCAGACTTGTCCTTTCCCACAATCCCGATACAGCCATGGTTTTAAGGGATTGGCGCGTGGATTTGCAGTTATCCGGTCATACCCACGGAGGCCAAGTGACTATCCCGGGTATGGGTTCCCTACCGATAGTTTTAGAGAAACTTAGGCGATCGCTGCCCGAACCCTATGGTCAATGGGTTCCCCTTCACCGGCAGTTTAGCAGAGTAGTCCGATACTGGCAATGGTCCGAGGGATTTCACCGAGTCGGGGAAAATCAATTATATGTCAATCGAGGCTTAGGAACCTATTTTCCCGGTCGTCTTTTTTGTCCCCCCGAAGTGACGGTAATTACGTTGATCAACGGCAGTCAGTCTGGAATCAGTGATCAGTGATCAGTGATCAGATGTGAGTTTTTAGTGAACAGTATGACAGCAAAAAAGCTCGCCATCTCCCCGCTCCCCACTACCCCACTACCCCACTGGTTACTGCTCACTGAAAAATCCCCATCCCCCCACTTTCCACTAAATAAATGACTGAGCAAGATACTGACTGGATCGGTTTGATGATCGGCAATTCTCGGCTACATTGGGGGTATTTTCGCGGTCAAACCCTGTTAGCTTGTCTCGATACTCCCCACCTGAGGGAACCCCTAAGTAATGAATTTTTGCAACAAATTTTCCCTAAACTCTTGACAAATAAATGTAACTGTGCATTGATTGTCGCATCCGTGGTTCCTAGCCAAAGAGAATTATGGGCAAATTATGGCAATTTACGGATAATTACTTTAAAAGACATTCCTTTGCTGGATTTATATGCAACATTCGGCATTGATCGAGCTTTAGCTGTCTTAGGTGCTGGAGAAAAATACGGATTTCCCTGTTTAGTCATCGATGCGGGGACAGCCTTAACTTTTACGGGAGTGGATGGGGATAAAAAGCTAGTGGGGGGAGCAATTTTACCCGGGTTCAAGGTGCAATTAGCCAGTTTAAGGGAACGGACGGCAGCCTTACCAGAGGTGTCCTTACCGGAAAGATTACCGCAGATGTGGGCAAAAGAAACAGCAGAAGGGATAAGAAGTGGGATAATCTATACAATTTTGGCGGGAATAGAAAAATTCAGTCTGGAATGGTTAAATTTATATCCAGAGAGCGGGATAATTTTAACGGGGGGAGATGGGGACTTAATTAGGGATTACTGGCAAGAAAACGCCATTACATCACTCCTAGTGGATAAGACGATCATTTTTCAGGGAATTGCCGCAGTTAAGGGAATCTCCTCCTGTTTAATTGACAAAGGCGAACATATCTAGTAAAGTCGGGGAAAGTTTTCTCAACCTGGGAAATTTCTCAACAACTAGGCAAAAAATTCAGGATATAGTTATGGCGATCATTCTAGTAACTGGTTCTGCTGGTTCACAATGAGGTTATTAAGAGCAGTATTGACCCAAAAAAACTCAACCAGCGCATATTTTAAGATACCATTATGTTAACTAAAATCTACAACAATAAAATTTTCCGATTTCTCATTGCTGGGGGAGTGGCATTTCTAATCAACTTATTCTTAATTTATTGGTTCATTGACGACTTGGGATTCAATACCCCATTTCTGAAGAATGTTGCTAATGTCATTTCGATAGAAATATCTTTAATTGCCAGTTTCTTTATCTACAGAATCTGGGTGTGGACTGGGGGAGATTGGACAATCAGAGATGTGATTTTGATACAACTTCCTCTCTATCATCTCTCGGCAGGTTTAGCAGTTTTACTGCGAGTTTTCTTGATATTTCCCTTCTTAAACTGGTTAGGAATTAGCCCCGGAGTTAACACAATGATTGGGGTTTTAGTGGGGGCCAGTATTAACTATGTTGCCAGTGATAGCCTAGTTTTTAAACCCAAGAATAAGACTAATGAGACAGAAATGTACTATCCCGAAGGATTAGCACCAGCTTTCCAGATGGATGGTTACTCTCACCCACGTCAGTCAAGGGATAACTATGCAGTAAAAACCCTATCAATAATTATCCCTGCTTACAACGAAGAAGATTGCATCGAAAGCACCACTCACTTAATATCTGAACGTTTAGAAGAGGATAAAATTGATTATGAAATCCTAGTGGTTAATGACAATAGCAAAGATAACACCGAAGCAGTTCTGCAAAAAATCAACCAAGAAAATCCCCGGATTCGCTACATCAATAACTATTATCCCAACGGGTTTGGTTTTGCGGTACGCTGTGGGTTAGAAAATTTTAGCGGGGATGCAGTGGCGGTAGTAATGGCAGATAATTCTGACTCTCCCGATAACATGGTGGACTATTATTATAAACTGCAAGAAGGCTACGATTGCGTTTTTGGTTCTCGTTTTATCAAAGGAGGAAAAGTTATTGATTATCCCAGGCACAAGTTATTCGTCAATCGTTTGGCTAATCTATTCATTCAAGTTTTATTTGGGCTAAAATTTAATGATACCACTAACGCCTTTAAAATCTATCGTAAGGATGTTATCGAAGGAATCTCACCTCTACTCTCTCACCATTTTAACTTAACAGTAGAGATGCCCTTAAAAGCAATCGTGCGAGGATATTCCTATACGACAATTCCCATCACTTGGCGCAATCGTACCACGGGGGTTTCCAAGTTAAAACTCAAGGAAATGGGCAGTCGTTATTTATTTATAGTTCTCTCTATCTGGTTAGAAAAACACCTTTCTCGAGGCGACTATAAGCGCAAACAGAAAAAGAATCAAGTGGCTAGATAATTACTTATCTAGAGGAGTATTTTTGGCTCTTCGTTACCCTTTATGCTAAATCAACATACAAGATGCCAAGATAACATACTTCTAACCCAAAAATTCCGAAAGTTTCTAAAGCCATAGCCTCTCCGTTTTATTAGTTTAA
>NZ_SFBZ01000012.1:0-15172 GCF_007095495.1 Microcystis sp. M_QC_C_20170808_M9Col
AATAAATCATTTTTAAATCCACAGCAAGAACAGAGTTTTGTACTCGGATAAAACCTGTCAACTTCTACAAGTTTTCCTCCCTCTCTTTTTAGCTTGTAGTCCAAGAAATTAAGCAACATACCAAAACCAGCGTCATGTATTGATTTGGCTAATTTAGTCCTTGCTAACCCTTTAGTATTCAGATTCTCGGCTACAACGATTTGGTTTTCATCGCCTAACTTTCTGGAGAGTTTATGAAGAAAATCTTGTCTAGTATTTGCTATCTTTTCGTGAACCTTGGCCACCTCCTTAATGGCTTTTTGGCGATTATTAGACCCCTTGGCTTTACGAGACAATGCTTGTTGTCTCCGCTTTAAACGTTTAGCATATTTTCTGGTAGGTTTGATTGGGTCAATCTTGTAGGTTGTTTCACCATCAAAAACCGTAACTAAAGAAGATAAACCTAGGTCTATCCCTGATATTTTTAGTTTTTCAATGGTTGTTGAGTCATCCATCTCAAACAAGATGGCAGCAAAATATTTATCTGTACTGGTTTTAGAAACAGTTACGGATTTAATCTTACCATTTATTACTTGAGAAATCTTAGCTTTTACAACCCCTAATTTAGGTAACTTAATTCCCTTATTTCTAATTGAACAACTTTCAGGATAACGGATTGATTGTTTTTTGTGCTTACTTTTAAATTTAGGGAATTTTGTTCTTTTTGAGAAGAAGTTCTTAAAAGCAGATTCTAAGTTTTTCAATGATTGCTGCAAGGTAGCGGCAGTAGCCTCAGCTAACCATTCAAAATCCAGCTGTTTCTTGAGTTTGGTAAGGTCTTTTGCCATGTCACAGTAGGTCATTCCTTTACCAGTCTCTAGGTACTGATTGTTAGTTTTATTTAAGTAGTAATTCCAAACAAAACGGACGCAACCAAAGTTTTTAGCTAAGGCTAGTTCCTGTTTTTTGTTTGGGTATATTCTCACTTTTAAAACATTTAACATCAGCCTGACCCCATCTGTGCTATCTTTTCAGTATAACACTTACCGCTTAAATATGTCAAGCTCATACATACCTTAAGAATCAAGCCTTTCCTTATTAGGAAACGCTGTCGCGTTAGTTTAGATTCTGGGGGCAATTCATCTCCCGTTAATTTCTGGTATATTTTTAATTAAGGAGAAATTTAACGGGAGTCCTCTTGCTCCATTTAGATAGAGTAAGCTGGAAATAGCGTCGGTTAACTCCTGATGAATTGGCTCAAACAAGGAAAATGGATCGCGGGAGGTTTCGGGCTAACTGTCTTATTGATGGGAACTATTAGCCTAGTTTCCTATCGCAATACCCTCGCCCTGCGTCAGCGCGCTGCCGAGGTGGAAGTTACCTACGAGATCATCGATAATCTCAGTAATCTTTACGCTAACATGGCGGTGGCCGAATCGGGAAGACGGGATTATGTCAAAACTGGCAGCCCTAGGGAATTAAGCCGTCATCGTCGGGCGATCGCTTTGATGCAATCTAACTGGCAACTCCTGGCTAAACAATTAGAAAACGGCACGGATTTCGAGCGGGAAATGGTGACTGAGATCGGGGATTTAATGTATCGGCGAATTACTTTATTTAATCAATCGATCGCCACCTATAAATCCGATCGATCCGATGATATTTCTCAAGATGCAATCACGGTTAAAAGTGTCGAAGTCCGGGATAAGTTTCAAAATCTTCTTACCTATTTACAAGCTAGTCAGAAAAGGAATTTAAGAAGTAGCATCGCTAGTTCTAGGGATAGTATCAGCGAAAATTCTCTTTTGGGTTTACTGGGAACTTTTATCAGTTTTGGGATTATTTGCGGAGTTTATTTTTTGATTTTTTGGCAAGAGAAACGGCGACAAAAAAGTGATGAAATTCACCGGTTATTACTACAGGAAAAAGAACTTTCCGATCTAAAAATTCAGCTTTTTTCTATGATATCCCATGAGTTCCGAACTCCTTTAACCGTAATTCTTTCCGCCTCGCAGTTATTAGAAAATGGCTTAAAAGATGCAGAACAGTCGAGCAGAAAAAACCTATATAGAATCCAGTCTTCTGTAAAGCTAATGAATCAATTCTTAACAGATATTTTGATTTTAACAAGGGCAGAATCTGGTAATCTCAGTTGTCGGCTAGAGCCGCTCGATATTGAAGCTTTTTGTTTAAATTTAGTCGAGGATTTTCAATTTATCAATAAAAATAATACCCCGATTAAATTTGTCAGTCAGGGATTGATGATCCGTCCTTATCTAGATGAGAAACTGCTCTACTCGATTTTAAGTAATTTACTCTTAAATGCGATTAAATATTCCCCCACAGGAGCAGGGATTAGTTTGATTTTGTGGAAAGATAGCGATCGCATTGTTTTTCAAGTCCGGGATCACGGTATCGGCATTGCCGAGGAAGATAGAGGTAAGATCTATGAACCCTTTTATCGGGGTCAGAATGTGGAAAATATTATCGGCACGGGATTGGGGTTAGCAGTGGTTAAAAAATGCGTCGAACTCCACCGCGGCGAAATCGCCCTAGATAGCCAAGTGGATAAGGGAACAAGCTTTACCGTCAAACTGCCCATTTCACCCTAGTTCCAGCTTGAGCGGTCTAAAGATTACAAAATGTAACTTTCTTTCTTTCGAAACGGGACGAAAGCAACGAAGAATTTTTAAGTAAGTAGTTATAATTAAATTGAAGATAGATTTTGCCTCTGATCCCCCCTGCCCCCCTTGATAAGGGGGGTGCCGATAGGCGGGGGGATCCCCCCTGCCCCCCTTGATAAGGGGGATTGATCGATCGCAAAGTCCAATCTCGATCGACCCTGAAACCGTCACCAGTGCCTGATCGCGGCCGGAATTAGTCCAAAATCAACTCACTTCGGGTTGATGGCATCTAAGTTTTGGGCAAAAATAGGGCTTTTGCCGCCAAAAAAGCCTATATTTTGGCTCTTTGCCCCCTGTTTGACCCCTGATTTTTGCAGCCAGTTGACTCTCCTGGGGAACTGGTCACAGTTTCCTGATAGGATAAGGTGACTTGGGATTAACTTATGGTGTTGAAAATATGTCTCTAAAACCTTACATTTCTCGCTTATTAGCTTTGGTTCTCGTCCTGGTCATCGGATTGATGGGTTGTTCTAGTAGTTCGCAGTTAACCGGCAATTATGGACAGGATACCCTGACGGTGATTGAAACTTTAACCACAGCCCTTGATTTAGTCAAAGATGACCCGAATAAAGCGGCAGTTGAGTCGCAAGCAAAGGAACAAATCAACGATTACATCTCCCTCTACCGACGAGATAAAAAATCCGGGGGTTTGCGTTCTTTCACTACTATGCAAACAGCCTTAAACTCTCTAGCTGGTTATTATACCGCCTACGGTTCCCGTCCCATCCCCGACAAACTCAAACAACGTTTAAAACAAGAATTTAAACAGGTGCAATTCTCTCTCCAGAAAGGAATTTAGATACAGATTAGGGGTTGGGTGTTAGGGTTTTGGGGGGTTAAGGTTTTGGGGTATTAGTTGAAATCCCCCCATCTCCCCACACCCCACACCCCACACCCCACACCCCACACCCCACTCCTGTAAAAATCAGACCAAATCCGGTTAGACTAGAAATACAAAGCGTATTATAAAAAACTACAAAATTGATTCAAGACGAAACCCTAGAATTATTGGAATGGCCGCGGCTATGTCAACACCTAGCTACTTTTGCAGCGACTAAACTCGGTGCGATCGCGATTCGTCAATTGCCCTTACCGGAAAGCAAAGAGGAAAGTTTAAACCTACTCTGCCAAACCAAAGAAGTTTATAGTTTAGAACAAAAATTAGATAGTCGTCTTTCCTTTGATGGGATTAGCGACATCGGCGATGCCCTAGAAAGAGCGCATCTGGGGGGGTTATTATCGGGACAGGAACTTTTAAATATTGCCACGACTTTGGCCGGAGTGCGACGTTTACGGCGTTTAATTGACGAACAAGAAGATATACCGGTTTTAAAAGAGTTAGTAGCGGAAATTCGCACCTATCCAGAGATAGAACAGGAAATACACCGTTGTATCGATGAAGATGGCCGGATATCCGATCGCGCTAGTCCCCAATTACGGGAAATTCGGGGACAAATGAAGGTGATTAAAGAGCGAATTTACCGCAAATTACAGGATATCATGCAAAAACAGGGTGGTGCCATCCAAGAAGCGGTCATTACCCAAAGAAGCGACCGCTGGGTGATTCCCGTCAAAGCAGCACAAAAAGAGCAAATACCGGGGATAATTCACGATACTTCCAGCACAGGGGCGACTTTTTACATTGAACCTCACTCTATCGTTGACCAAGGCAATCAACTGCGGCAATATCGTCGTCAGGAACAAATCGAAGAAGAAAAAATCCTGCGGCAGTTAAGTAATACAATCGCCGAAGCCTTTGACGACTTAGAATATTTACTAGCGATCGCTACTAGGCTCGATCTGGCCACCGCCAGGGCCCGTTACAGTTTATGGTTAGAGGGTAATCCCCCCCACTTTATCGATGGTTCGGAAACGATTACTTTACGGAATTTGCGTCATCCTTTGCTCTGGTGGCAAAAACACCACGAACAGGGGGGGGAGGTCGTACCAATAAATGTGCAGATTAGCCCAGAAATTCGCGTTGTTGCCATCACCGGACCAAATACCGGCGGAAAAACCGTTACTTTAAAAACCCTCGGATTAGCGGCTTTAATGGCGAAAGCGGGCCTGTTTATTCCAGCGCGGGAACCGGTAGAGATACCCTGGTTCGATCACGTTTTAGCCGATATCGGGGATGAACAGTCTTTGCAACAGAGTTTATCGACTTTTTCGGGTCACATTCGCCGGATTGTTCGCATTTTAGCGGCTTTAAATTCTCGTTCCTTGGTTTTACTCGATGAGGTGGGAGCAGGTACGGATCCGGCCGAGGGAAGTCCTTTAGCGATCGCTATTTTACAATACCTCGCCGATCATAGTTTACTGACGGTGGCTACCACTCACTACGGGGAATTAAAAGCGTTAAAGTATCGAGATTCTCGCTTTGAAAATGCCTCGGTAGAGTTTGATGATCGCACTCTTTCCCCCACTTATCGACTATTATGGGGCATTCCGGGGCGTTCTAATGCTTTAACTATTGCCCAGCGTTTGGGATTGAATCCCGCAATTGTGGCCGAAGCGAGAAATCATCTGGGGGGGTTATCGGAGGAGATAAATCAAGTAATTGCTGGTTTGGAAGCGCAAAGACGGGAACAGGAGTCAAAAGCTCAAGAAGCTAGTCAATTGCTCCAACAAACGGAGAAATTTTATACAGAAGTTTCCACGCGGGCCAATTCTCTACAGGAGAGAGAGCGAGAATTAAAGCGTTATCAGGAGCAGGAGATACAAAAGGCTTTACTATCGGCAAAAGCAGAGATTAATGACGTTATTCGCCGATTGCAAGCGGGAACAAAAACCGGTAGAGATGCCCAAAAAGCCACAGAGGAATTAACTGCGATCGCAGAAAGGTTATTACCGAAAACGGAAAAAACTAAGGTTAATTATCGTCCGCAAGTGGGGGAAAGGGTACGCTTGCCCAATTTGGGACAAACTGCCGAAGTTTTAGCAATTTCACCAGAATCAGAGGAGATTTCCCTGCGTTTCGGTATGATGAAGATGACCCTACCCTTAGACCAGATTGAGTCTTTGGATGGTCAAAAAGTGGAAACTGCGCCAAAACCTGCCAAAAATTTGCCCCAAACTCCCACAAAACCCCAGGAGACTCCTTTAATTCGTACTTCTAATAATACCGTCGATATTCGCGGTTCCAGGGTGGCAGAGTCAGAAACGGATATCGAACAGGCGATCACCCGCGCCACCCCATCGGGCATATTATGGATTATTCACGGTAAAGGTACGGGGAAATTGCGTCAGGGTGTTCACGATTTTTTATCCCGTCATCCCCAGATAAAACGCTTTCAATTAGCACCCCAAAATGAGGGCGGTTCGGGGGTAACTATCGCTTATTTAACTTAGGGTTTGCGGCAAAAAGTTTTTTGTCGGGTTAGAAGCCAGGAGTCAGTTATCAGTTATCAGTTATCAGTTATCAGTTATCAGTTATCAGATGTGAGTTATCAGTTCACTGTTTACTGATCACTGAAAATACTCCCCAACTCCCACTCTACAATAACTACTGGCAGCCAGAAATACGTTGGGTTTGTATCATACTTTGTGCTTTTTGTCAAAAAAACTTTTTTTTTGCAATAAAACTACACAAAAAAAAGATCATCATTATGGGTGAAATTGACTGATTTACCTGTCTTAATTAGGATCACCTTGTAGGTGTGGCAAGGGTTTGAGCCATTGCTGCCCAAAAAAGCACATAATAACCCACTATGAAATTCTATCAAATCGCTGTAACCATTGTAACATCGTTGTTAAATAAAAATCTTTCTCAATTAATTCTTAAGAATTTATAAATATTGCGAAATGTTAATTTAAATATTCTCAAGTTTTTGGAGTCAGTAAATAATTTTTGCTTATCTTTGACCAACATTGGGTGAGAAGTCAGGAGTCAGGAGTCAGGAGTCAGGAGTCAGGAGTCAGGAGTCAGGAGACTTTTTTTATTTATTCTCCCCACTTCCCCACTTCCCCACACCCCACACCCTACACCCTACACCCCACACCCCACTGTCCAAGAAGATTATTTTCTGGAGAATAAAACGTAAAAACAGGGAATAATAAACAGAGTTAACAGAGTTGCTAAAGACAAACCCGAAAAAACGACAATTCCTAAAGGTTGCAGGAATTGTCCCCCCTCTCCTAATCCTAAAGCGAGGGGAAATAAACCTAAAACCGTGGTCACGGTAGTCATTAAAATCGGTCGTAAACGTTGGGGAGCGGCCTTTAAAATAGCTTGTAGTCGAGTAAAACCGAATTCTTGCCGCAATTGATTCGCCAATTCCACCATAATAATCCCGTTATTAACCACAATCCCCACCAATAACACCACCCCGACGATGACAATGGCATTAATCGGGGTTTTGGTCAAATATAGTCCGAAAATCCCCCCCGCTAGGGCTAAAGGAACGGTTAACATAATCACCAAAGGGTCTATGAGTGAGTTATACTGCACGGCCATGACTACAAAGACTAAAAATACCGATAAACCCGCTAATAAACCCAAAGAACCCTGAATTTCTTGATTAGAAGTGGCGGCAGCACTGGGTAAAATGCTGATACCATCGGGTAAGGGAGTGGAATTTAAAAGCGATTGTACTCCCGCGAGTGCGTCACTTAATTTCGCCCCTTCGACTAAACTGCCGATAATAATAAAAACTTGACGCTGATTGATTCTCTGGATGACTCCGGGGGTTTTTCCCGCTTCAATCCGGGCTATATCTGCTAATTTTAAGTCTTCTTGTCTATTGACAAAAATAGGTATTTGTGATATGCCACTAATTTTTTGCCGCGAGTTGGGGTCCAATTGCACTCGGATATCGATTAATCTTTCTCCCCGTTGCAGTTGGGTGGGGATCGATCCTTGAATAGCGGTCCGTAGCGTTTGTCCCACTTCCAGGGTACTCAATCCCAAACTATTTAAGCGTGTCCAATCGGGTTTAATCTGAATTTCTGGTTGTCTGGGGTCAGCATCGGCACGAAAACGCGCACTAGGGATTTTTTCATCGAGAATACTGAGGATTTCTTCACCAGCTTGCTCTAAAGTTTTCCCATCGCGTCCCTGTAACATCACATCCACATCAGCACCAACGGAGGGAGAGTTATTCAGAATAATACCGCGCACTTGACCGGGGGTGAGACGCAAACGCACGTTAACGAGGTTTAATTGCTCTAGTGCTTTGCTCATCCGTTCGATATATGCTTCTGTATTAGTGCCTTTTTTGAGATTAATCGTACTAGAAGCGCGCAAAATATTTTCATTGGTAGTTGTGCCAAAAAGAGAACCGCCACTGGTAGTAAAAACATACTCAGTTTCCGGTTGTGATAATAAAATCTTTTCTACTTCCCGCATCACCTGACGGTTAGTATTTAAATTGGTACCCGGGGGAAATTGAGCAAAAACGTTCACCTGTCCGGTTTGAATACGACTAAAGACTTCCTGGGGGATATATTGCCAGAGATAAAAACTACTTCCCCCTAAAATTAAAAAGGCCAGCAGGATAACAGGTATTCTGTAGTGGATGATTTTAGCTAAAAAACGACCGTAGAGGATGGTTAAACCTTCTAGACGTTGACTAAAGACTTTTAAGAGCCAAAACCGATGGATACCACTAGAAACCCGCATATTTAACAAACGACTGGCCAACATGGGAACAACGGTTAACGCACACAACAGAGAAGCGGCCACAGCAAAACTGATAGTGAGGATAATCTCGTTAAACAGCAGGGAAATAAAACCACCCAGTAGTAAAAATGGCAGGATAGAGACGAGATTAGTCGCAGTGGAGGCCAATAAAGCAGATTCTACCTCTTGGCTGCTATTCCGGGCAATTTCTAAAAAATCTCGCTTATTTTGGTTTTGATTAACTTTGAGGGCAATATTTTCGAGCATGACAATGGAATTATCCACCACGATGCCCACCCCTAGGGCCAATCCTCCCAAACTAAACACATTTATCGATAACCCGAATAACTTCATACAGATAATTGCGACGAGGGTAGAAAGAGGAATCGCTAGGGTAATGATAAAAGTCTGTCGCAGGGAACCGAGAAAGACGAATACAGTCAGTCCTGCTAGAATTGTCCCCGCTAGTCCCGACGAAACCACGTTATTAACCGCGTTTTGGATAAATACAGACTCATCAGTAGTGGGGACGACTTGTATTCCCCCGGTCATTAACCCGGATTTTTTTAATTCTGTAATGCGTTTTTTGACCCCTTCTACCACAGCAATCGTGTTCGCATTCGGTTGTTTTTGGACGCTAACCCTCACGGCATTTTTTCCATTTAGGGTGACAAAAATTCTTTGTTCTTCTGTCCCATCGATAACTCTGGCCACATCCCGCAGATAGATTTTTTCTTCGGGATTATTACTATCGGTCAGTGCTAAATCTTGGATATCCCCTACGTTTTTAAATTTCCCCACCGCGCGGGTTAAAGGTTCCCCGGTTTCTCCCTCTAGTCGGCCCCCAGAGATGTCCTGATTGCGTCTTTTTAGGGTGTCTAAAACCTGATTTAATCCCACTCCTAAAAATTGTAATCGCTGCAGGTCAATATTAACTTGAATTTCTTCTCTAACTCCCCCAATCACGTCCACCACTGCCACTCCTTCCACAAATCCTAATTCTCTCCCTAATTCTTCATCGGCAAATAATCTTAAATCTTTTAGGGGTAGGGTATCAGAAACGACAGCGAATTCATAGACGGGTAAACGAGAGGGTTCAAATTTATTTAAGCGCGGTTCCTCAATAATATCGGGTAAATTTTGTCGGACACGATTAAAACTTTCGGTAGCTTCATTTAAAGCGACATTTAAATCTCCCCCCGGTTGAAAAAATAAATCTACTCGCATCCTCCCCTCGCGAGTTTCTGAATAAACTTGCACTACTCCCTCGGTGGCACTCATTCCTTCTTCTAGGGGTTTAGTTACTTCTTCGAGAATAACTTCCGGGGAAACTCCCGGGACATTCATCCTTAAACTAATGCGAGGATAAGTGATAGAAGGAAGCAAGTCCACTTCTAAACGATTTAGAAAAAAAAGACCGATGATGATAACTGCTATAGTTAACATCAATACTCCTATGTGACGACGAATTGACAGACCGCTTAGGGAGATGTTTTCTAACATGATTACCTATGGGGGAGAGTAAGGAGTGAGGAGTTAGGGGTTGGGGTTTTGGGGTTTTGGGGTTTTAGGGTTTTGGGGTTTTAGTTGAAATTTCCCCATTTCCCCATTTCCCCATTTCCCCATTTCCCCATTTCCCTGATAACTGATTAATTGTGCATAACTCGACCGAAACTCCATAATTTTTGATAATAATGACGACTGACGCTATCCCTATCATCAGTAAGTAGATTTATAGCGATACCATTGTTACCTGTTTCTTTTCCTGAACTGTGGATATATTGATTATTCCCTAGATATAACGCCACATGATTAACTCTTTTATCACCAAAAAAAATTAAATCTCCTGGGAGTAATTCCTCTCGGTTTATTTTTTGACAAAAAGCCTCCTGTTGATAGGAATCCCTCGGCAGCCAAATGCCAAAAGTGGCAAAAGCAGCCTGGATTAATCCTGAACAATCGTAATTAGGTGCAAGGGTTCCACCCCAGAGATAATGATTGGTACGGTTCCTTGCTTCCTGAGTAAAAGTGATAATCTCAGGAATATGTTTTTCTATGTCGGAACGAGTTAGAGGAATTTTTTGATAAGCTGTGGTGGCCACCGCAATTGCATCTAAATCTTCTCCGCATAACCAAGCTAAATAATTATCTTCCCTTAGCTGAATTTGTAGCCCTTTTTCGGTAATTTCTAGGGAAATAAATTTTAATTGTCTTCCCTGTTGTGCTTGGGTAGCTAACTCTTGACAACTGGGAGAATTGTAGAGATTTAAGTCTCTTATACAGAGATATTCTTGGGTCGATGATGGGGGAATAGAGATGATTTTCATAAAAAATAGATCAGAATTATATTGACAGAAACAAATGCCCAACTAGCCAAAAGCTAAGGGATAAAAACAAGGAGAATAACCTTAGTTCTGTCATCTTCAAGTTTCCACCTCTCTTAATTCTTGGCCACAGAGATAATTTATAACCGAACTGAATCCCTGAAAAATTATTAAACCTCTTGCCTAATTAACTTTTCACGGTTCAAGAACGGACAAAATAAGGATTAAATGGCATAAAATCGGTAAATAGAGTATTTAATTGACTATTAAGTAGGTAGGTGTTAAAAATTGTCAGATACCCCCTTATCAAGGGGGGATTAAGGGGGGATCGAAGGCAAAATCTATCTTCTATCTTAACTCTCCTGACTACTGGCTACTGGCTACTGATCCCTAACCCTAACAACAATTTTTAATTTTTACAACAGGTCTAGGATAGCCAGTTCCTTAACAATATGTTACAATAGCTGGCGAGGGGGGAGTGACCAATATCTGGAACTTTTGCGCTAGAGATAGATTCTATGGATCAGCAGTCACCTCCTAAAGTAAGCTTTTAATCAGATGTTGAGGTTAGTCCATGGCCAATGTTTCGGGGCGGTTTGAAAAGCAGGAATACAGCCAAAACTCAGAAAATACCGTCACGGTGGTCAGTTCGGTCATGTCCGGTTTAAAAAAAGCATCTCCCCTGCAAAAGGGCTTATTTTGGGGAATAACCCTCAGTTTTACCGCCCTAGTGTCCGCCACTGTTGGGGCTGCCGTCGCTTTAATTAGTCCCTTACCGGCGCCAATTGGGGCCATCTTCCAAAAAACGACTTTTCCCACCCAAACAGACATCCTTGAGGCTCAAGCTTGGAATAGCTTAATTAACCAGCAGCTTTCTCGTCCTGTTAATATTTTAGTTATGGGGATCGATCGAGTTTTAGATGCCAAAAACGGCGACGATGTATTTAAAGGTCGCAGCGATACCATGCTCCTAGTGCGCTTCGATCCTAGCGATAAAACCGTGAGAATGTTGTCTATCCCTCGCGATAGCCGCGTCAGAATTCCTGGCCACGGTTTCACTAAAATCAACGATGCTAACGTTCACGGTGGACCGACTCTAGCGGCGGAAGTGGTCAGTAATACTTTAGGGGATGTCACCGTAGATCGCTATGTCCGGGTGACTACCGATGCCTTTAAGGAATTAGTCGATTTAGTCGGGGGTGTAGAGGTTTATGTACCCGAACGAATGTATCATAAAGATGTCACCCAAAAATTAGAAATTGATTTACAAGAGGGTTGGCAAAATCTCAACGGCGACCAAGCCGAACAATTTGCCCGTTTTCGTAACCAGCAATACGGCGATATCGGTCGCGTACAAAGACAACAAATTTTATTAAAAGCACTACAACAAAAGATTTTTAGTCCGACAATTCTCCCCAGTCTCCCGAAAGCAGTACAGGTTTTACAACAATATATCGATACGAATTTAAGCGTCGAGGAAATGCTGGCTATCGCTAATTTTGGCCGGGAAATTAAACAGGATGACTTGAGAATGATCCTACTCCCTGGCCGGTTTAATAGCCTCGAGGAATACGATGGTCGCAGTTATTGGATTTTGAACCGTCGCGAAATTAAGACCATTGTGGCTAATAATTTTACCGATAACTATTCCCAGGGAGAAACCTCCGTTTATAGTCTGCGGATTGCCATTCAAAATGCCACCTATACCAAAGGTTTAGCCCGTCGTACTCGTAATTATCTGGCCAAACGGGGCTATACAAATGTTTATATTAGCGATGACTCCTCCCAAAAGCTAGAAACCACGGCAATTATTGCCCAAAAAGGTGATGTTCAGTCCGCTAACCTCTTGAAAAATCAATTGGGAATCGGTAAAGTAGAATCATCCTCCACTGGTGCTTTAGACTCAGACCTAACTATTCGGGTGGGTGATGATGTAGCCCAGTTTCTCGACGCTCAACAGTAACAATGTTGAAAAATTTTTTCAGTCTGGTTTTAATTATTTTGCTGGCGATTCTTTGGCTACTTTTTTCGGCCCGTCCGGTGGCTTTGGCCCAAGATAAAACGATTAACTATAGTTTTGCCCAGCTGCAAGATCGGGATTTTTCCCATCAGGATTTGCGCGGAGGAGTTTTCGCAGCTGCTGCTATGCGGGGAGCTAACCTAGAAGGGGCCGATTTATCCTATAGTATTCTCACCGAGGCTGTCCTCTTAAAAGCTAACTTAAAAGGGGCCGATTTAACCGCCTCTTTGGCAGATAGAGTTACCCTCGATTTTGCCGATTTAACTAATACTATTTTTACCGATGCGATCGCTACTCGCAGCCGTTTTTATGACACAATTATTACCGGGGCCGATTTCACTAACGCGGTCATTGATAACTATCAGGTCAAGTTAATGTGTGAACGGGCCGATGGGATTAATCCGGTCACGGGAGTGGCCACCAGAGATAGTTTAGGCTGTGATTAGCAATTCCGGGCAGATTCTAGCTGACGGCTCAAAAATAGCCTACCCCCTACACCCCGGCTATCTCGATCGAGACAGCCGGGGTGTAGAATGAAAATACTGAGCGAGGCTAAAGAAAGGAGAGGGACTCTTGATAATCGTCATCGATAACTATGATAGTTTTACCTACAATTTAGTCCAGTATTTGGGAGAATTAGCCTCCGAGTTCCCGATCGCCGTGCCGATCGAGGTCTATCGTAATGATAAAATCGATCTGGCCACGATCGAACAAATGCGGCCGGATGGAATTGTCATTTCCCCCGGTCCAGGTCGTCCGGTCGATGCGGGCATATCTCTGGAATTAATCGCCAAATTTGGCCCCTATTTGCCAATTTTGGGGGTCTGTCTCGGTCATCAAAGTATCGGTCAAGTGTTCGGAGGGGATGTGGTCCGGGCCCCGGTCTTGATGCACGGCAAAACTTCGCCAATCTATCACAACAACGAAGGGGTATTTCAAGGCTTAGAAAATCCTTTTACTGCCACCCGTTACCATAGTTTAGTGATCGAGCGCTCCACCATGCCAGATAATTTAGAGATCACGGCCTGGGTAGAAGATGGTACGGTCATGGGAGTCCGTCATCGGGATTACCCCCACATTCAAGGAGTACAATTTCATCCCGAAAGTATTTTAACCACTGCTGGCAAGGAACTTTTAAGAAACTTTCTGCGATCCCTCTAGTGTTTGCTAATCCCCAACCCCTGAAATTAACCTTCAATTGATTAATTCTGCATCTACATTTATGAAAAGGCGAGATTTTATCTTATCGGCGGGGGCAAGTTTCTTAACCGTGGCAGTAAGCTCAGTTTTAGCGGAAACTAAACCGAAACCCACTAACCCCACTTCCCCCCAAAAACCCGATAATTCCCTCCTAGTTCAATGGTTGGGTCATAGTTGCTTTTTATTCACCGGAGGAGGGCAAAGAGTCCTAGTTAATCCTTTCCGGGCGATCGGTTGTACGGCGGGTTTTCCTTTGCCAAAAGTAGAAGCAGATATCGTTTTAATTAGTAGTCAACTCTGGGATGAAGGGGCGGCCGAGGGTTTACCCGGTAATCCGAAAATTTTGTTTGAGCCGGGGGCCTATGATCTGGGTAAATTAAAATTCCAGGGCATTAGTATTGCCCACGATCGCATGGGGGGGCAACGTTTCGGTATGAATGTGGCCTGGCGTTGGACCCAAGCGGGGATTAGTATTGTCCATTTAGGGGGGGCAGCGGCCCCAATCGAATTAGAACAAAGAATTCTCCTAGGTTCGCCGGATTTAGCTTTTATTCCCGTGGGAGGTGGTCCAAAAAATTATAATCCCCAAGAAGCAAAACAGGCGATCGAAGTTTTACAACCGCGAATTGCTATACCAACTCAATACTTTACCAGTGCCGCCGATAAAAATGCCTGTGAATTGGTGTCTGTAGATGAGTTTCTCAAGTTAGTCAAGGATAAAAATATCCGTTTGATCGAGGACAATAAATTGCGGATTCGTGCCGCCGATTTACCCCAAAAAGGGACGCTCATTCGCGTGTTTGACTACCGCAAACTGTTACAGAAATCCTAATTTTTAGGAGCCAATGACCTAGGCCTATTGATTAGCTAATTTTTTCTCGTGGTAACGCACCATCAATTTCCTGATATTCGCCGGGTTACGTTATTGCGGTGGTGATTCGATAGTAGTGATGGCGGCTTAATCCTTTGCTTTGCTGTGCATTGTAGTCATGGATAAAATACCAAAGGGCTCCCCAACGTGATTCTCCATTTTTTTAGAGAAAGATATAAGCTGCCCGCGCATTTAAATTGCTTGTTGAGACGAGGCAAGAGGCAAGAGGCAACAGTAAAGGGATTGGGGGAGATTCGGCTAATCTTAAGAATAAGTGCTTTAAATGCGTCTTAGCTTATATAGTCATTTCAAATAAGTGTGAGACGAGGGAAAAATAAGGTAAAATCAAGAGAAACGGTTCTTCGTTACTTGGTATGGTTCGATAGGGGGTCATAAATCGACTAAATCCTTATCTGGTAAGAGACTTAATTGATTAGTTCGCTCTAGATCAAAAATAATTGACAAAAATCGCTA
>NZ_SFBZ01000120.1:0-7241 GCF_007095495.1 Microcystis sp. M_QC_C_20170808_M9Col
AGGGCTAATTGTGCATCTGCTGGGCAAACAAATTAGCCTGTAATTCAGAGCCGGCAATCGTTTTGACGATTTAGATAAAATTTTCAATGTGACACTTTAGGGTGCGGAATGTGGGCTAATATATATATGAGGGTGCTTATTTCCTATTAAGAACCGTAAACAATGCAATGAAAACTTTAAATCAGAATCCCTGGCAAGTAGAGGGAGGAGAAACCCTACCCCTACTTTACGAAATTGATCAACATCTTTGGTTAGAGGAAACAATAAAAATCCTCAAGGAAAATCGCTTAGATGAATTAGATGTAATCCATTTAATTGAGGAATTAGAAAGCTTGAGTAAAAGAGATAAAAACCGAGTCAGTAGCTTACTTGAACAAGTGATCAGGCATTTATTACTTTTACAATATTGGACAACAGAAGCAGAAATAAATCGAAATCATTGGCGAGCGGAAATTATCAGTTTTCGCACGCAATTAAGAAAATGTTTAACGACGAATTTACAGAATTATTTAGCTGAGGAATTACCGATAATCTATCAGGATGCTTTCGATTATGTTCAACAAAAAACTGGTTTTTCTGGCGATTTTCCCTCAGAATGCCCTTACAGTTTAGAGCAATTATTAGATAAAACTTGGTTCCACTGTGAAGATTAGACATTAAAAATGATAGAATTATCGAGGAAAGCCGTTCTAAAACGATGGGTTTTTTAACCGAAATTTGCGATAATTAAGATGCGCTTAAATTATCAACTTGGCATCAATGCATATTTTTAGCTCTTTTGTCTCATCTACGGCCACTTTTGCCGAATTATCCCTACAAGCAGCCAAGGCCCCTGTTGATACCCTCACCGGTTGGTCATTAGAGGATCGGGATCCGCAAGTGATCGAAAAATTTGTCCCCCTTCTGGATTGGTTTTATCACCATTATTTTCGCGTCAAAACCGATGGTTGGGAAAATATTCCCCCCTCAGGACAGGTATTATTCATCGGCTCCCACAACGGCGGTTTAGCGGCCCCCGATATGTTTATGATGATGTATGATTGGTTTCAACGCTTTGGCAGCGAGCGCTTAGTCTATGGTTTGATGGATTCGCGAGTCTGGCAAGTTTTTCCATCCCAAGCGCATCTAGTGGCCCAAATGGGGGCCATTCATGCTCATCCGAAAATGGCGATCGCTGCTTTAAATAGTGGCGCTAGTGTCCTCATTTATCCCGGAGGTGCTGCGGATGTTTTCCGTCCCCACAGTTTAAGAAATAAAATTTATTTTGCCGGTAATCAAGCTTTTGTTAAACTAGCTTTACAGTACGAAGTGCCGATTATTCCCGCCATTTCCCACGGCGCTCACTCGACTCTGTTTGTCCTCGAAGATATTTATCCTCAATTAAAAGAATTGCATAAAAAGGGTATGCCTTGGCCTTTCGGTATTGACCCCGGGACCTGTCCCATCTATTTTGGTTTACCCTGGGGACTAGCTATCGGTCCCTTGCCGAATATTCCCTTACCCGTACCGATACATACGCGGGTTTGTCCTCCAATTATTTTTGAACGTTACGGCAAAAAAGCGGCCCGGGACCGCCGTTATGTACGCGAATGTTATGAGAAAGTCTGTTATTTGATGCAGCAGCAACTCGATCAATTAGTGGCAGCCAATTCTCCCTGATAAGCTAAGACGCATTTAAAGCACTTATTCTTAAGATTAGCCGAATCTCCCCCAATCCCTTTACTGTTGCCTCTTGCCTCTTGCCTCTTGCCTCGTCTCAACAAGCAATTTAAATGAGCGATCGCACTTGAGGATGGCTGCGGTCAGATTAACCCGCTTGTGAGATAATGAAGTGTTTTGAGCAAAGTTATCAGTACAAAGTTTTCTCTTGAGATTTGACGATTATTTGGGGAATGCAGAAAATTATGAAACTATTACCCGCAGAATGCCAGCATTTACAAGACAAAGTAGCCATAGTAACTGGGGCCTCGCGAGGGATCGGTAAAGCGATCGCCTTGGAATTAGCCAGCCAGGGTGCTACTGTAGTGGTGAACTATGCTAAATCTAGCAGTGCTGCCGATGCCGTTGTCGAAGAAATTACCGCGGCCGGGGGAAAGGCAATAGCTCTACAAGCAGATGTGGCTAAAAGCGAAGAAGTGGATAATTTAGTGGACAGTACCAAAGAAAAATTCGGTCATATTGATGTCTTAGTTAATAATGCCGGTATTACCCGGGATACCCTGATGTTAAGAATGAAATTAGAAGACTGGCAAGCAGTCATCGATCTCAATTTAACCGGAGTTTTTCTCTGCACTCGCGCCGTCAGTAAATTGATGTTAAAACAGAAAAGCGGCCGCATAATTAACATCACTTCTGTATCCGGTTTGATGGGTAATCCGGGTCAATCTAATTACAGCGCCGCTAAAGCTGGTGTTATCGGTTTAACGAAAACTTTAGCCAAAGAATTTGCCAGTCGAGGCATCACTGTTAATGCCGTGGCCCCCGGCTTTATTGAAACCGATATGACTCATGACCTCAAAGCAGATGAAATTCTCAAATATATCCCCCTCTCCCGTTACGGAAAACCGGAAGAAGTCGCCGGAATGGTGCGTTTTTTAGCCGCCGATCCCGCCGCTATTTATATCACTGGTCAAGTCTTTAACGTCGATGGTGGCATGGTTATGGCTTAATTCAGTTATCAGTTATCAGTTATCAGTTATCAGTTATCAGTCATCAGTGATTAGTTATCAGATTAAAGTTTTAAGTTTTAAGCTTTAAATGATATTATTCACCGCTCAGTCTTCACTCTTCACTCTTCACTAATTACTGTTTACTGTTTACTGTTTACTGATTACTGTTCACTGATTACTGTTCACTGATTACTGTTCACTGATTACTGTTTACTGATTACTGAAAATGACTTACTGTTTAGGAATTATCAATCGTTTTGGCATTGTTATGGGGGCGGATTCTCGCACGAATGCGGGAGTCGATTATATCTCGGCCTATCGGAAATTATTTGACTTTTCGGTATCGGGAGAAAGAGTAATTATGGTCTGTACATCGGGGAATTTATCGATTAGCCAAGGAGTGATTCACGAACTAAAAAGAGATCTGCACAATCAAGAGGATAAAAATCTCCATTCTCTGACTCATCTCTACGATATCGCCCACTATATCGGTGATAAAAGTCGTCAAGTACAAGCTAGGGAAAGAACTTGGCTAGAAAAAGATAATATTGATTTTAAATGTAAGTTTATTCTTGGGGGACAAATTAAAGGAGAAGAACCGCAATTATTCCTGATTTATCCCCAAGGAAATCATATTCAAGCCACCAAAGAAACGCCCTTTTTACAGATAGGTGAAACTAAATACGGTAAACCGATTCTCGATCGCACTATTACCTATGATACACCCCTAGAGGAAATGGCTAAATGTGCCTTACTTTCCATCGATTCGACCATGAAATCGAATATTTCTGTCGGACCGCCTATCTATTTGAGTATGTATGAAGCTAATAGCCTAAGCCTACGTCATAAGTTACAATTGCGCCTAGGAGACCCCTACCTAGCCAAAATGCGGAAACTCTGGGAAGATTACGTCCGGCAAGCTTTCGAGGCTATGCCCAATGTGGAATGGCATTATACCGATGAAGACCCCAAAGAAGATATCATAATAGATTAAGTAGCTCTTTTTAACTTAACTTTACAACTCGATGATCATTGTTACCTTGATGTTGGCAGGTAGTCTAGCTTGGTTTTTTAGCACCCTTGCTGGTGGGGGCAGCCCCCTGATTCTACTCCCCGTTTTAGGTTGGTTTCTCGATGCTGCCGTCATTCCTCCAGTTTTAACCACGGGGATGCTACTCGGTAACGTCCAACGCATGGGAATGTATTGGCGGGCCATTGACTGGCCCTCGACGGTGTGGTATTTACCCGGGGCAATTATGGGATCTACCCTCGGCGCTTTTGTCTTTGCCCATTTACAATTCAAATGGTTGCCGCTAGTTTTGGGAATTTTTCTGGTTTTCTCCTCGCTTAAACAATTATTTCCCCAAGAAGAAAATCCTTTTTTTGAGATTAAAACTTGGTATTTTATGCCCTCGGGATTTATATACGCTTTCCTCTCAGGATTAGTCGGTAGTACCGGCCCGATGATGAACCTGTTTTATATCAACTATGGGCTAGTTAAAGAACCAATGGTGGCAACGAAATCCGTTCACATGGTAGTAGTTCATGTGGCCAAATTAATCGCCTACGCAGCTTTTGGAGTTTTACATCTGCCTTTTCTTGGTTACGGTTTATTGTTAGGATTAGCAGCCTGGCCGGGCAATTGGTTAGGACAAAAAGTTTTAGAAAAAATGAGTCCCCAGCAATTTAAACAAGCAGTGATGTTATTCGTTTCGATGAGTGGCCTATTGATGATCTGGCGAGAACGGGGCATCGTCTTTTAAAATTTTGCTGACAAGGGGACAAATTTTGCTAGAATACTAGATAAAGGTGAATTGTATTAACCATGGCTAATACACCGATAACCGTTAAATTTGCTCCTTGATTAACCCCCTAGCTGAAAATGACAGAAACCGCCAATTTTACCCTCGAACAAGGTTTAGAACGCTACCAACAGGGAGAAAGTGCCGCCAGTTTATTGCCCGAATTTAAAGAATTAAGCGATCGCACTCCTAAAAATGCCGCCGTTTGGTCCTGTTTGGCTTGGTTATATATGCTCACCGATAAACCGGAATTAGCCCTAAAAGCCGCCCAAAAAGCCGTAAAACTCGATAAAGTTTCCCCGCAAAACCGGATCAATTTGGTTTTGGCTATGTTAGAAACCAAAACCGCCGGAGTCAGAGAACATATCGAACTGGTGCAACAATTAGTTAGTTTAAACAAAGAAGTTCGCCAAGAAGTGGATGAAAATATCGCCGATGGTTTGGCTAGAAAACCCGATTGGAAAAGTTTAGAACGCATCAAAGCTTGGTTAAATGAATAAGAATATGGCATTATCAAAACAGTTATTACTCGGCTTAAAAGCCAATGATTTTCGGCATCCCATCGACCTAGAGGCCACTAATTCCCTTAAACAATTGCCTGGGTTAGATATAGCCGTGAGAAGTTTATTAGGTTCCGTCGCTGAGGAATTCTTTTACTTAAATAATATTGCTGCTAGTGTTTTGGTAGGAGAAAAACAATTACCCGACCTGCATAATCTACTCCTAGAAGCTTGCCGAGTTCTCGACTTAGAACCACCTCAATTATACATTCAACAAAACCCCGTTCCTAACGCCTATACCTTCGCCATGCGCGGCAAAAAACCGTTTATGGTGATGCACACTTCCCTAATCGAAATGCTGACTCCCGCGGAAATTCAAGCGGTAATGGCCCACGAATTAGGTCATCTCAAATGTGAACACGGCGTTTATCTGACTTTAGCCAATATTATGGTCCTAGCGGCGGGATTACTGCCCAATTGGGGGACAATGTTAGCACGATCCCTACAGGAGAGAATGTTAGCCTGGGTGCGCTGCGCCGAGTTTAGCTGCGATCGAGCGGCTTTATTGGCAGTTCAAGACCCAAAAATCGTCATGTCGGTGTTAATGAAGTTAGCCGGAGGTTCCCCCAGTCTCGCACCTTTATTAAATTTAGAGGCTTTTATCGATCAGGCAAAGTCCTACGATGCCGTCAGCGCCTCGGAAATGGGCGAAATGTTAAAGGGTTTGCAAACCCAACAGTTAACCCATCCCCTCCCCGTCCTGCGTGCGCGAGAAATCGATCGTTGGGCCAGTTCCCCCGATTATCAAAATTTGTTAAAGGGGCCAAAAATGGGTTATAATGATAAAGCTAATGCCAAGGGCGAATGGCGAAATTGGTAGACGCACCACACTCAAAATGTGGCGAGGCAGCCCCTCATGTCGGTTCGAGTCCGACTCCGCCCATCAAATTACAGTAATTTCTGGCTATTATGGTGTTGATGCTTCCATCCGACTAAACATTAATCTCACCCCGATGAGTAGATTTTACGCCTACTGGAAGCATCCTTACTACCTACCCCACTGGAAAGACGAGATAGATAATTTCAGATTGGAATTAAGCTTGCTGTTTCGCTCTCAGGTAATCTACAATCATGCCTTAGAACGGTTTGGTTATTGTTATCAAAAAGCACTGGGAAAAGCGAGCCGCAAAAGTTGATTAACTTTACCAGTTGACTGTCCTTGGACAATTGAGAAAATTGTTGATGAAGATTGGTTCCCTGGTTAATACATACTCAAAAATAATGCTGTTTTTTAAAGGATTAATATCGCTGTTAAAGTTGGGATTTTTAGGGACTGAATGATGGGTGTCCGACAAAAAACCCCCGCCGTTAGCGGGGGACATGGCATAGTTTTCCTGTGATGCCTAGCTGAGACTTACACCCCGTAAACGAAGTCAGCATTAGTCATGGCAAGTGCGGCACCAGCCCAATACTTCTCAATTAAGCCCAAAAGAGTTTAATCTGATAGATTCTGAAAGACCGCTAGTGGCAGTAGGAGAAGATTCTCCTACTGCCTGCAAACTTAAATGATCTCTCGATTTAGATTACTACCACTGGTGTAGCGGCAGCAATCTTGTAACCACTCAGTTGAATGATCGCATCACTAGCGGCTTGGAAACCGGCCACTCCATTATTGAGAGCGATAAAAGTATCATTTGCAAAGTTTGGATTTGCCACTGGGTCTAGTCTAAAGGCCGCCGCCGTGTTAGCAGCAAAGGCCGCATTAGTCAAGACCAACTGAATCGCCGCTTGGGTTAAAGCAGTAGCTGTGCCTTTCGATGCGGTCAAAGTGATTGGTGCAATAGGCGCAGGGGCATTAATGCTATCAAGACTAGCACCTGTGCCACTGTAGCCTTGAATAACATCAAAGCCAGTCAGCAGCGACTCACCGAGAGAATTGTAATTCAAAGTATCCAATCCATCGCTTCCCGTCAGGATATCTTTGCCAAGACCACCTGTCAGTCCATCATTACCCGCTCCACCAGTGAGAGAATTAGCCAGACTATTGCCCACAATGGTGTCGCTGAGGCTACCACCAATGACATTTTCAAAAGCAGTGGCAATAGCTAGGGTGAGGGTGAGATTTCCGGCGGTGACGGTTTGGGCGACGGCACTGCCGAGATTGAGGTTGATGGTTTTAGTTGTAGTCGCCGCAAAGTTGAGGGTATCGATTCCAGAGGCATCACTTAGGAAATCGGTGCCCAAGAGTAGATCCGTGTCGAAGAGGTAGG
>NZ_SFBZ01000121.1:0-12409 GCF_007095495.1 Microcystis sp. M_QC_C_20170808_M9Col
TGATCCACTGACAGAACTGCTCCCACAGGGAAGCGCTCTCGCGCTGTTGTAGAGTGGTGGTCATTGGTTTATGATTCCTATTAAGTTATCGAGGTACGATTGATGATGTCTCTATCTTAAAGACTTTGTATCGGTTTGTAAAGGGGTTTGACGATATTGTTACTTATACCATTGATAAGCTGAGGTTATGCTAAGTTTATAGGGTTTTCTGACCAAGTTTTCCTTTTGGGGAGTCCGTCGTCAGAAGCCGATGCTAAATCAGGTCATACTTCATATTTATGAAAAAACCCTAGATCTCGAACTCAGGTTAGACTAAAAAGGGAAATTTAATCATAATGGCGGTTGTCATGACTATGGTAGAAAAAGTTCGTAAAACTGAGGCGGAATGGCAGGCCCAGCTAACTCCCGAACAGTTCCAAGTTACTCGCAAAAAGGGAACAGAACGGGCTTTTACGGGTAAATATCACGATAATAAAGAAAAAGGTATTTACAAATGTGTCTGCTGTGGTACGGAGTTATTTACTTCTGACAGCAAGTATGATTCGGGTACTGGTTGGCCGAGTTTCTGGACCGCTGCTAACGAGGCTAATATTAAGTACGAACGAGATGTTAGTTTTTTCATGGTGCGGACAGAGATTGTTTGTGCCGCCTGTGATGCTCATCTTGGTCACGTTTTTAATGATGGTCCACCCCCGACGGGAAAACGCTATTGTCTCAACTCTGCCGCTTTGCAGTTTGAAAAAAATCCCTAAAGCAAAAAGAGGTCTGGAAAGACCTCTTTTTTTAAGTTCCAGTGGCAGCCAATTACAGTAAACCTGTATTAGTCCCCGGTTTGCCGGTAGCTAGCTGCACTTTGACAATTTTGCCGCCCATTTTCATGATGCGTTGTTGCTCACGAAACCAATTATCGTAGGGAACGAGTTTGGTAAAATAGGTATTTTGTAATTCCCGTTGTGTCCGAATGCGGCTTTGGCTAGGAACACAAGCGGTGATTTTGAACATCCGCATGGATTGATTTCTCCTAATCGCTGAAAAACTTGTCGCTCAAACTAACGAAGGCTTTTTCCTAAATTGACATCCTCACCGCCGTAAACGGACGGTGATTCCTCACCACGCCACCTTTTTAGGGTGGTCGCGTCAATGGGGTTGACGCTTCACCGAAAAACGCTTAATTGCTTAAGTCTGACACTTTCGACCCGTCCATTTAAAGTCTCCGAATGCCCTTCGGCGACTGATTTAATTTTGGTTTATACATACCGACACAGGGTATGTTTTGCCTCTAGCATGGAGTTCCCAGCGGCCGTCAGCTTCCCCTTACTCATCGTCAACCCGTTGCAGGAATTTCAACCTAATATATTTATTCGGTCGTATCTATGATAGGGCGGGTTTTTTAGACGAGTAATATTTTAACACAAAGCCGCCCTAAAAGGGGCGGGGTTTTCAACCCAAATTTTCGATAACAAAGGTCGGGAGTCAAGGATCAATACTAGCTCGTCAAAACCTATCTTGGCCAGATTCAGCCTTTAAAGACCTAGCACTCATCCTCGGCTTCCCGAACCCTATTTTGTCCGAGTTCGTTATTTCTAGCTTAAGCCAGAGCTAATGTAGTCGAAGTAAATCCCCATTTCTTTACCCGCATCAGCACCGACTAAACTAGCGGTGACTTCTTTCATCGCTTGGATAGCTTGAACGGTGGAGGAGATGGGTACACCTAAAGAGTTGTAGGTTTCTTTCAGGCCGTTGAGAACGCGCTCGTCGAGGATAGAAGGATCTCCAGCTAACATAGCGTAGGTAGCATAACGGAGATAGTAGTCGAGGTCACGGATACAAGCGGCGTAACGACGGGTGGTGTACATATTACCACCGGGACGGGTTACGTCAGAGTATAACAGGGACTTAGCCACAGCTTCCTTAACGATACCAGCAGCGTTGGCGCTAATGACACTAGCGGCGCGCACGCGCAGTTCACCGGTGGCGAAGTAGCCTTTCAGTTTGCCGAGAGCAGAAGCGTCAAGGTATTTGCCTTGAACGTCAGCAGAGTTGATAACAGAAGTAATTGCGTCTTGCATGGTGGTTCTTCCTTGGGTTTTGCTTAATCTTAAGAGGTTTACGAGGGGTGTGTCTAGAACAATTCACAAAGGAATTATTCTACGACATAGAGCCGATCACGTAATCGAAGTAGGAAGAAGCTTCAGAAGCATCGTCAGAAGACATAAGACCGGTAGCAACTTCTTTCATTTCGCGAACGCTTTGAGCTACGGCACCGATGTCGGTTCCTAAAGATTTGTACATTTCACGCACACCGACCAAACCGATTTCTTCAATCGGGGTGACATCACCAGCGACTACTCCGTAGGTGATTAAACGTAGGTAGTAGTCCATGTCACGCAGACAGGTAGCGGTCATTTCTTCGCCGTAAGCGTTGCCACCGGGGGAAACGATGTCAGGACGTTTTTGAAATAAGCGATCGCCAGCTTGTTTGACGATGGTTTCGCGAGCGCCGGTCAGGGTTTCGGCGATGCGTAAACGAGCGGCACCACTGCCAACGAAGGCTTTAATTCTGTCTAGTTCGCCGGGGCTGAGGTAACGAGCTTCAGCATCAGCATTCACGATCGATTTCGTGACGATACTCATTGATGGATTCCTCCCAACTAAGTGAGATTAATAAACTTAATCTGACATTTTATAGCAGTTGTGGTCACTACGCTCAAGTTATCTCGTTTCCGCCTCAGCGTCTCAAGACTTCCCTAGCTAGAGCGACCTAACGCAACTATTTTGCGGCATCTGGTTCACCTTCTCACTATTTTCGTAATACTTTTTAACATTTGCCCGAAGAAGGGAGCGCCGGAGTGGGGTGTGGGGAAGTGGGGTGTGGGGTGTGGGGTGTGGGGTGTGGGGAGAATAAATGAAACTGCCGACCGCCTCCTGCCGACCGCCTCCTGTCTCCTGCCGACCGCCTCCTGACTCCTGACGACTGATTTAGCCTAGCCAATTAATGGCCCCTTTAATCCAGTCTTCTGGCTGAGTATTTTTACTGAATAAAGCATCTTGACTGAGGACTGCGATAGCTCGATCGATCTCCTCCCGGCTGTATCCTAAAGCTAAAAGGGTCATCTGCACATCTTCAAGGATTGCCGCTGCCGGTAGTATTGCCGTGGTTGTCGTCGTCGCTTCTCTTAGTTGTCGCCATGCTGCCAATTTAGTTTTTAACTCTAAAGCGATTCTCTCTGCTGTTTTTAAGCCGACTCCGGGGGTTTTGCTCAAAATTTTGGTATTTCCTGTCACTATCGCCACCACAAGTTCCTCAATCCCCAAGGTATCGATTAAAGCTAGGGCTAATTGCGCTCCAACTCCATTGACGGAAAGCAGTTGACGAAACAGATCTCGCTCTGGGGCGGCGCCGAAACCGTACAATAAAGGCTGCTCCTCGCGAAGGAGTAGGTGAGTAAAAATCTGACAACTATCATTGTTATCGTTGCCGATGTCTAGGGCTAATCGCGAGGGAATTTGGATTTCGTAACCGATCTGGTTTACGTCTAAAATCAAGATCAGTCGGTTATTAGGGGTTTTGATCACCTCGATCGCTTGTCCCCGTAAATAATTAATCATTGATTTAATTCTCCTACGAAAATAACCGAACCACAGGGATGACGGTTTTTACTCCCTGAAGGAATGCCGGGGAGATTTTCATTTTTGTTACAATTGTTAACAGAAGTGAATGGCGTAATTGATAACCTAATCTTCTTGGCGTTAGTCCCCAATAATTGGAGAAGATACAAAATGAATGGCAACATTAGAGTCGGGAATCTCTTTGGAATTCCCTTTTATATTAATCCTTCTTGGTTCTTTGTTCTGGGGTTAATTACCTTAACCTATGGGGGAGAATTAAGTCAGTTTCCCCAGTTAACGGGAATCATGCCCTGGCTCTTAGGATTTTTTGCCGCTATTCTCCTATTTGCCTCCGTGGTTGCCCACGAATTAGGTCATAGTTTTGTTGCCATCGCCCAAGGTATTGAAGTTAAATCAATTACCCTCTTTTTATTCGGTGGTTTGGCAACTCTCGGCAGAGAATCGAAAACTCCTCTAGAAGCTTTTCTAGTAGCAATTGCCGGCCCTTTAGTTAGTTTACTGCTCTTCGGTATCTTCCTAATTATTGGTTCCAATATTAGCTTAAATGCGCCCCTGGCGGCGATTCTTTCTCTCCTGGCCTATATCAACCTCGCCCTAGGGTTATTTAACCTGATCCCCGGTTTACCTCTAGATGGTGGTAATATCCTTAAAGCCGTCGTTTGGCAAGTAACGGGCAATCCCAATAAAGGGGTTTTATTCGCTAGTCGTTTCGGTCAATTTTTTGGTTGGTTAGCGATTGTCATCGGTGCGCTATCAATTCTCGGAATCAGTAAATTTGGCAGTTTTTGGACGCTATTAATTGGCATTTTCCTCCTACAAAATGCCGGCTTTTCCGCTCAATCAGCTAAGGTTCAAGATTTCCTAAGTCGCTACACCGCTAAAGATGTTATCTCTCCTAATAGTCCTGTAGTGCCGATTAATTTAACCCTGCGCGAGTTTGCTAATAATTATGTTATCGGTAAACAACAATGGTCTAAATTCCTAGTTACCGATAGCGAAGGTAAACTATTAGGAGTGATTAATGTAGAGGATATGAAAACGATTCCCACTTCCCAATGGACCCAGGTAAATATCGGCCAGTTATTACAAACTAGCGAAAGTCTCAAACTGGTTTTGTCTAATACTTCCCTCCTAGATGTGGTGAAAATTTTGGAAGGAGAAAATTTATCTCAAGTGACAGTGGTAGAAGAAAACGGCAGGGTTTTGGGGTTAATTGAGAAAGCTTCTATCCTTACTTTTCTCGCCCAAGAAACCCAAAGTCAAGCCGCTTAATCAGTTATCAGTTATCAGTGAGCAGTTATCAGTTATCAGTTAGGTAAATGTAATTTTCACCTCAATATTCTCGCAGAATTTTGTCTAGTATCTCCTGACTATACTAACTGTCGCATTGCTTGCCATAATTGCTCGTATTCTTGCTCGGTTGCTGGCGATAAAGGGTTTAAAAAATCGCTTTTTTTGATCGCTTCTGGATTAACAAGTAAAGGATTATTTCTAATATCTGGGGGAATTTGGTCGGGATTTTGAGTGAGAATTAGGGGTGATAATCCGGAGGTAAATAAAGAAATTTTAGTGGCGGATTCTGGTTGCCAACAAAAATCAATCCATTGCTGGACAAGAGAATTAGGAGTAGTTAAAACTGGTTTTACCCACACATCCGACCAGAGAGAAGTACCGGATTTGGGGACAACAACTTTAATTTTATTATAGCGATCACTCACTGGTAAAATATCATTAGACCAACCCACAGATAGCCAGACATCACCGAGTATCAGGGGTTGTAAATAATATTGAGAACTATAAAATTTTACCTGTTTTTGTAAAGCGAATAGCTGGTCTTTTAGTGCCGTAACTTGCTTTAAATCACTGGAATTATAAGAATAACCCAATTTTTTTAGGGTTAAACCGATGACTTCGCGACGATTATCAATTAGGGCAATTTTACCGGTTAATTCCGGTCGCCATAGATCGGACCAATCCTGTGGTCGCCAGTCAAATTGAGCGAATTTTTCCTCATTATAGGCAATTACTGTCATTCCCCAACGGTAGGGCGCACCCCAGACTTTACCCTCTGTTTGCGGTTGTCCTTGGGCATTGCGAGTCATGTTTTCTTGCCAACGGGGGGGCAGTTTTGACCAATTAGAGAGTTGAGAAGTATCTAGGGGTTGAATTAAGCCGTTGGTAATCGCTTTTCCTAGCCAAGCATCCCCTAGGGTGACTAAATTACCGATCGCTGGTTTTTGTTCCCTAAAAGGAATAGAAATCGAAAATTGTGAGGCTGGTTGCCCCTGATTTTTTAACCATTTTTCCAACAATTCTAATAGCTCTTTCAGCTGCCTTTCCGACTGAAAATTGACTTTTTTTTCAGCAATAGTTTTCTGAAAATCTGTTAGTAATCGCGGCGGAATCGAACCAGATAGGATAAAAATGCTCGGCTCGCCGCTTCCAGAAGCGCAGCCACTTAAACCTCCCGCTAAGGCGATTGTACCTAATCCTTGCAAAAAAGAACGTCTGTTTAACATATCGCCCGCCGATTTTCAACTTCAACAGTAATAATTGCCAGTTTCTAGCCTTGGATTATTATAGGACGATTTTTAACAGAATGTAAACTAGGGAGTTTTGCCGCTACCGATTTCAGCTATAGATCGGCTTTGTTGTTAACTTTTATGGTAGAAAACTCTGATTTTGTCCTAGTTAAAGCTAGGATAGAAGCAGTAAGCTAAGGGGCGAGGGTATAAGACCATGTCCAACAATCATAATCGAGATTTTCGTTATTCTTGTCGTTGTGGACAAGCCAATTTTCAGTCGGTAAAACATCGATAGGGTATTTTATTAATCGGGGGAGCGGAAGGAGGTAAATTAGGAGAAGATCAAGCGACCACATGGTTATTAAATCGAGCTAAAGGCGGTAATTACTTAGTGCTGCGCTTTGGCGATCTTGGCAGTCAAGCCGATTGGATTTGCGACAATTATCCCTCCCTGATCGGCTCGGCGGCGGAACTATCAATTGATAGTCGTGAAGGGGCGAATCATCCTGATGTTATCGAATATATTCGTAATGCCGATATTCTTTTTTTTGCCGGTGGTGATCAAAATCAGTACGAGGATTTGTGGGAAAGCACAAAGGTGGAAACAGCGATCAATTATCTGATCAATGACAAAAAAGTCCCCGTGGCGGGAACCAGCGCAGGAATGGCTATTCTGGGGGATTTTTACTATGCGCCCACTCACGAAGGGGTACTGAGTTCGGAAATATTAAATAATCCCTTTCACTTCAACACTAAAGACTTCTATCGGAGTGATTTTATTCGGGTTCCTTTTCTCAAAAAAGTGGTGACAGATACCCATTTGGATCGACTCAATCAAGATCATCCCGAAACAAGATATGGTCGCCTTTTTGGTTTTTTAGCCCGCAATGTACACGATAATCACAATCAACTACCTGCCTACGCTATCGGTTTAGAAGAAGGTGCTTTTCTGGCGATCGATGACCATGGTATCGCCAAAGTCTACGGCAACGGCACCGATAAGGGACAAGATGCCTATTTTCTACAAACTAACGGGACTCTACCCGAACAGATGGAGCCGGATCGGCCTTTAATCTGGAATAATAACGGTCAAGCGGTGAAAGTCTACCGCATCGCGGGAACTCCCTCCGGCAGAGGTGAATTTGACCTCAAGGATTGGTCTAGTGCTGCTGGCGGTCGCTGGGAATATTGGTACACTAAAGGGGGAATAGCCTGGTTTAAGCGGGTTCTGGTAGCCTGAAGGTCATTTTTGTCAAAAAAGTGATTTCTATGGGTGTTATGATTAATTTTGAGGCAATAAGGAGAATTTTTTGACCTATGACCCCTGAATTAATCACTTTTGGTCGGTATCTCGCGGGTGAATTTGAAAATCAACGGCAAGCGCAAGCAGAACCGGTGTGGTACGTTCACCTGCGTTTATGGTTGCGTCCGCTGCCTTTATTTCGGGAAGACAGCATCGCACTTTTTGCCGAACAGGCCAGTATGATCAATTTAGACCAACCCTACCGACCGCGACTGTGGCGATTAACGCGCTCGGAATCGGGAGGGTTAGAGGTTAGGCACTATATGTTTAATGACCTGAAATCCGTGCAAGGTGCGGGCAAAAATCCCGATATTTTGCGAAAAATTAGCTTAGAAGACCTAACTTTTCTGCCTACCTGCACTTTATCGGTCAAAGTCAATACTCTCGCTGATAATCAATACCAGTTTATCGCCCAACCGCAACCGGAACAGCACTGTCAATTCACCTATGAGGGTACAACCTATCAGGTGGCTTTAGGTTTCGAGGTGACGAGTGATAGCCTAAAAACCTACGATAAAGGTCTAGATCCCGGCACTGGTAAGGGAATTTGGGGCGCTCTGCTCGGCCCCTATCAATACGAGAAAAAACAGGATTTTTCGGCAGAATTGGATGTGTGAGGAAGATTGCATCACATTAGGTCAAAATGACGGCAGATGACACCGCAAAGAGCCGCTAAAGCGGTAATTCCTAAAGCTGTACCGATGTCTTGTCCTTGATTGACAGCAAAAGAAGTGACGATTCCCGCACCTAAACCGGCTGTGATTGCCGCTCCGAGAAAATCTTTATCCGAGTTTTTATACATAGAGATAAGGCCAAATTTCGACAAAATCGTGTTTTTTACCTTATCATCCTCTTTTGAGCAACTAATCACCCGGGGGCGGAATTGCAATTAAGCTTTAGATTTAGCCACGTTTCTTAACATTAGATCTGCTGCAAAAATCAAAAATCTTCCGTTAGATGAGGAGACTCTGAGATAGGAGACGGTCGCCAGGAGGAGAAAAAAGACAATAGACAACTATCCCATTCATAAAACCTAAGATTATGTCAAATTTATCTGGTTTTTTGGGTATTTTGACCCGATGGCGGCTCGATAACTTACTTTTGCAGGAGGTCTATTAAGTTGGGTAAGATAGATAGGAGGTAAAATCGATGAAATTAGCTAAAATCTCTTTTTATGGCTTTTTAACTCTGATTATCTCCCTTTTGCTAATACTGAGTTTTGTTAATGCCAGCAAAGCACAATCGGATACGGCGGTAAGATCGGAGTTAATTAGTCTCCGCAATCGAGTCGAGCGCCTTGAAAGTCAGATTCGAGGAATATCCATCCGCGGGGAAAATGCCGCTCCGATTCCCCAACGGCGATCGGGAACGGGTATAGTAAATGGGGAAGTAGTCGGGGAAAGTGACCCACTGTTCCAGCGTTTAGCCACTTTAGTAATTGAACTAAAGGAAGATTTAAAAAAGCTAGAGCAACGGGTGCAAATCTTAGAAAAAGAAACCGTTAGCCAGAAATCGTAGTCAATTGATGCTATAACGATCGAAAGTTAAATTGATCTCAACTATGCAGTTAATTGATTATGTAATTATCCTGCTTTATCTGGCAGCAACCCTAATAATCGGGATTATAGCCGAGAAAAAAGCTTCTCAAGGTCTAGAATCCTACTTTTTAGGTAATCGCAATTTGCCGTGGTGGATGTTAGGGGTGTCGGGAATGGCGGCTAACACCGATTTAGCGGGAACTATGGTCATTTCTGCCCTAATTTACGCGGTCGGTCCTAAAGGATTATTTATCGAAATCCGGGGCGGTGTTGTCCTAATTATGGCCTTTCTCATGGCTTTTATGGGCAAATGGAATCGCCGAGCCCAAGTTATGACCATGGCGGAATGGATGCAATTTCGCTTTGGAACTGGAAAACAGGGGAATTTTGCCCGAATTATTAGCGCCGTCGCCACTCTCTTATTCTCTATCGGTGCGATGAGTTATTTCTCCGTTGCGGGGGGGAAATTTTTAGGGCAGTTTCTGGGTATGGATGATCGTCTTGCTTCGGTGATATTAATTCTTTTAACGTTAATTTATACAGTCGCCAGTGGTTTTTATGGTGGGGTAATTACCGATTTATTTCAAGGGTTTCTGATTTTTGTGGCGGTAATTTATGTATCGGCAGTCGCCTTTTTTACTGTTAATCTTCCCGATAGTTTCACGGTAGCAATTCCGGGGGCAGCGGAGCCAAAAACTTGGAATTTAAGCGACTGGGCTAGTATTTTTCCCTCCCTGACTTTGGATTTACCCGGAGATTATGCTATCTTTAATTTGTTTGGTGGGGTGATTTTCTTTTATTTAGTTAAAACCATCATCGAAGGTTGCAGCGGCAGCGGTGGTTATATGTTACAACGATACCTAGCCGCCAAAAGCGATCGAGATGCCGGTTTATTATCTTTATTCTGGATTATTCTGCTTTCTTTCCGTTGGCCCCTAGTCACAGCTTTTGCGGTTTTAGGTATTCACTACGGTTTAACTAAAGGCACGATTACAGATCCGGAAAGAATTCTGGCCACGGTTATTACTCAATACGTTCCCGTGGGGATGAAAGGGTTATTAATTGCTGCTTTTTTAGCGGCGGCTATGTCCACTTTTAACGCAGTTATTAACGCTAGTGCTGCCTATTGGGTCAAAGATATCTATCAAGCTTTTTTGAAACCAAATGCGGGAGAACAGGAGTTAGTTTTTCAAGGTCGTCTGGCCTCGGTTTTTGTGGTCGTAATTGGCTTAGTTTTGAGTTTTAATATCCAAAATGTCAATGATATTTGGGGTTGGTTAACCACGGGATTAGGGGTGGGATTAGCAGTTCCTCTCCTATTACGTTGGTATTGGTGGCGCTTTAATGGTTATGGTTTTGCCGTGGGAACTTTAGCGGGAATGATTGCGGCTATTGCCTCACAAGTGATAATTTTACCTTTCTTTCGTCACAGTCAATATCAGGAATATATTCTCTTTCTTGTGCCGAGTTTGTTCGCTTTAGCTGGCTGTATTATCGCTACTTTGTTAACTCCTCCCACCGATATTTTAGTTATGGAAAATTTCTATAATGTTACTCGACCTTTTGGCTTTTGGGGAGAAGTCCGTCAAAGTGTTAAACCTAACCTACAGGCAAAAATTAAAGCGGAAAATCAACGGGATATCATCGCCGCTTTTCTCACCGTTCCTTGGCAATTAGTCCTCTTTATGATGGGGATTGTTTTAATCATTAAGCAGTGGCAAAGTTTGAAGATTTTGGCTTTGGTTTTTCTTTTGCTTTCTATCGGTCTCTATTTTACTTGGTATCGACACTTATCTAAGGAAATTACTGTCACTAAAGACCGAGATTTAGGTTAGGCAGTTATCAGTTATCAGTTATCAGTTATCAGTTATCAGATTTGAGTTTTAAGTGTGCAGTATGGATTAAGTGAGCCTCATCAAATGCCAGTTTCCGGCTCTTCTCGACTTGGTGTGATAATCAGTGCTTATCATTCGTAGGAGTCTTGCTAGGCAAGGCTTTGAAGACTATATTTCTGGAAAATTATCCCTATTCTTCTTACTCCCACACAGAAACGAGAAGAGCCAGTTTCCTACTGTCTTTTTACTGATTACTGATTACTGAATTAGGAGATATCCCTTGACTTTTGCGGCGGCTTGGTTCATGATTCTATTATAATGGTAATTTTGTGTTTATAGTTAAGCGGTTATATTTACATTATTAGTAAACTCTTTTAAAAATATTTTCCCAAAATCTGCCAAAAAAAGCAAGCAAAATTTTGCCGTCAATTGTTAAGTTTTGTTAAGAAAAATAGCAAGAGCGGCAAGGAATAGAAATTCCTTACCGTTGACTTTGGCCGGACTCACCACTTCTTATAGGGTAAAAACTTACCCGACATAGTAATTTTAACGCGATCGCCTTTAGGGTCTTCCTCCTTATCCACGTCGAGGGTAAAATCGATCGCACTCATAATACCATCGCCGAATTTTTCATGAATCACCGATTTTAGTGGCATTCCATACACCTGCATGATCTCGTAGAAACGATAAATCAGGGGGTCGGTGGGGACAACCGGACCCAATCCCTTGACAGGATACTCGGTTAAGGATGCGACGATTTCGGTTCCCAGTCCCAAAGCTGCCACAATTTTCGTTGCTTCTTCTAGGGAGGCGCTCGCTTGCCGGTAAAAAACAGCGGCAATCCACACCTCATCTCGTCCTAGAATCGCTTCTAGGTCAGCGAAACTCAGGCCTTTTTCCTTCTTCGCTTCCAATAGTTTTGCAGTAATTTCGGGTATCATCGCTTATTTTTGCAGAATTTGTCTGCTTCTAGTTTACCTGAACATCAATTATATAAGTAAAAGTTATAACATTGATAAAAAAATATTCCTTAAAACCCCTTTACATAACTATAAAAAGCCGATAGTATTAACTCATGTCAAACAACGAACCTTGACAACTTAATACATACAGAAATTATCCAACCATGACCACCACTCTACAACAGCGCGAGAGCGCTTCCCTGTGGGAGCAGTTCTGCCAGTGGATCACCAGCACCAACAACCGTCTCTATATCGGTTGGTTCGGTGTCATCATGATCCCCACCCTGCTCACCGCCACCACCTGCTTCATCATCGCCTTTATCGCCGCTCCTCCTGTAGATATCGACGGTATTCGCGAGCCTGTAGCCGGTTCTCTACTCTACGGAAACAACATCATCTCCGGTGCAGTTGTTCCCTCCTCCAACGCGATTGGACTCCACTTTTACCCCATCTGGGAAGCAGCTTCCTTAGATGAGTGGTTATACAACGGTGGTCCTTACCAGTTAGTCATTTTCCACTTCTTACTAGGTGTCTTCTGCTACCTCGGTCGTCAGTGGGAACTGTCTTTCCGTTTAGGAATGCGTCCTTGGATTTGTGTAGCTTACTCGGCACCTGT
>NZ_SFBZ01000122.1:0-5573 GCF_007095495.1 Microcystis sp. M_QC_C_20170808_M9Col
ATTAACCTGTTTGTGCCTTAAGTCCTTACCTGTATGGATTTCAGCTACTTTTGAGCGTAGGTGCTCTCATCGAATTTTATTTTAAGTTAATTATTTGCATAACAATTCCCGAAGAGCCCTTATTTTTAATTGTAGGCTAAGAAGATTTGTTCATGACCTACAAGATAGAATCGGAGTTTCTGCATCCCTCTCTCCTGTCAGACCGGGAAAACCCCATCCGAATATAAACACTCACGCTGCTGTCGTACCTTGTTCCAAGCACTTTAGCGTATATCTGGCACGAGTTTTAAGAATTGTTAATTGATCTGTTTTTGCCAACAACTCATCTAACTCAGCTACTTCATCAGCGCAGAGTAAAGATTCTGCATTTCTCGTCACTAAATCATCTAAACGGGTTTGCTCTACGAGGGACAATTGACAACTTGCCAGCGCTTTTAATTCATCCACACTCAAACCAATCAAACAATCTTCATCGAGTCCTAATGAATTGGCAAATCGAGAATAGGTGTTCCAGTCTAATAAAACCCCAACTCGTTCCCCTTGCTCATTTGTTAAGTATTCTACTGGCTTGGACATATTAGAAACACTCACAATACAATATAATCCTATTTTAGTAATTAATTCCAGAAAATGCCATCGATCGCCGATAAGGTTATCTTATTTTTGTTTTCCTAATTGTTAGATTTTCTAAAAAGTTGAAAAAGTACGGGCGAAGCATTCGGATAGAAAATCTCTGGTTTCAGCGATAGGTTATTGTCCGAATGCTGGACGCAATTGCCGATAAGGTTATCTTATTTTTGTTTTCCTAATTGTTGGGGTTTCTAAAAAGTTGGTGCGTTACGGCAATATTTAGACCTTGATTTTTTCCCTAAAAACAATGGATGCCTAACGCACCCTACTGGACTGTTTCAGCTAAAATAGGGCAATAGATTTCGGCTTAAAGTCTTAGATTATAGAATTTATAGCATTTTTCTAATACACCAAATTAGCTGAAACAATCCACTACGTTTATTTTTGTTTTCCTAATTGTTGGCTTTTCTAAAAAGTTGGTGCGTTACGGCAATATTTAGACCTTGATTTTTTCCCTAAAAACAATGGATGCCTAACGCACCCTACGTTTATTTTTGTTTTCCTAATTGTTGGGCCTTATAAAAAGTTTCTAAACTGTGACTATCCCCGACAAAACGCCAGTGCCAGGGTTCATAATTAATACCCTGGGGATTATTTTCGGGGAAAGATAACTCGAAACTATACTGGGCAGCGTTATTTTGCAACCAACGAAAAGCGGCAGTATTAGCAAAACTGCTACTTAAATTTGTGGCGGGAGCGTGACCATCGCCAATATCGATCGCATAACCGGTATGATGTTCGCTGTAACCCGGAGGTGCGCTCACTTCTGCTCGTTTGCGGGTTTGCTGATTGCGTTGTTTTTTAACTTCAAAAAAGAGCTTTTCTTGGGTTGCTTTCGATCGAAATGCGGAAATCGGCATTAAAATCACCCCCGACCTTCTCGCGTCACTCTGCATCTCGATAAAAGCCTTGGCTGCCGGTTTCCTTAAACGCATAGCACCATCCCCAGTAATGGGGGCTAATTCCGTCTCCGGAGCCTCTTGATAGGGTAAATGACCTAGAATGTTCTCAATCGGGCTAGGAGTGGCTTGAATGGGGGGGGATGGATTAATAGGCAGTTTTTTTACGGAAGCAGGGGGACGATTCAAGACTGCTATGGCAATTATGCCGGTTCCCACCAGAGCAAGTAAACCGCTTGCGATCGCTATAAGACCATTAGGATTAGTAGTTTTTGTGTACTGGTTGTCCCGCAAAGCTTCGGGAATATCATCGATCGGTTTCACGGTTTACTTACCCTCCTGCACCATAATTACATTATTCCCCGGCCACTCCATCTTGACGAGCAGCGTGTTGAACGGCGGCGGCCACAGCCGTAACTACACGACTATCAAAAACCGAGGGAATAATATTCTCTCGATCGAGATTAGCAGGAGTGATCAGAGAAGCGATCGCTTTGGCCGCTTCCAGATACATATTATCGGTGATTGCCCTAGCGCGACAGTCCAAGGCCCCGCGAAATAATCCGGGGAAAGCGAGAACATTATTAATCTGATTGGGATAATCGCTGCGTCCGGTAGCCACCACGGCCACTAAATCATTGATTAATTCCGGTTGAATTTCGGGAATCGGATTAGCCATGGCAAACACGATCGCATCTTTAGCCATTCCCTTGACCATTTCGGGAGTCAACACCCCCGGTGCGCTCACCCCCAGGAAGACATCAGCGCCTTTAAGAGCATCCCCTAGCTTACCACTGGCAGCCACGGCCCAAGCTTGTTTTTCTGGGGTTAAATCGTCCCGTTTTTGGGAGAGGATACCAAGGGAATCACAGAGGATTATATCTGTGGCTCCTGCGGTTTTAAAGAGGGTAGCGATGGCGATACCCGCCGCACCCGCACCATTAATGACGATTTTGACTGTATCAAGCGATTTTTTGACCAATTTGAGGGCATTAATTAGGGCAGCCAGGGAAACGATCGCTGTACCGTGTTGATCATCGTGGAAAACGGGAATATTTAATTCCGCTCGCAGACGTTTCTCGATTTCAAAACAGCGTGGCGCGCCGATATCCTCTAGGTTAATACCCCCAAAAACCGGAGCGATTCTTTTGACGGTTGCGATGATTTCTTCGGGGTCTTGGGTGGCTAAACAGATGGGAAAAGCGTCAATTCCGGCGAATTCCTTGAATAACATTGCCTTCCCTTCCATTACTGGTAGGGCAGCCTCTGGCCCGAGATTTCCTAATCCTAATACCGCGCTACCATCAGTCACTACAGCGACGGTGTTGCCCTTGATGGTCAATGAGTACACTTGTTCAGGGTCGTGGGCGATAGCGGTGCAGATGCGACCAACTCCGGGGGTGTAGGCCATGGCCAGGTCATCTTGGGAGGTGAGGGGAATACGACTCTCAATGGAGATTTTACCCCGACGATGGAGATCGAAGGTGCGATCGGAAACTTTCAGGAGTTTAACATCCGGTAGAGCTTTAACCGCAGCGATAATCTGTTCCGCTTGGTCGGTACTAGCGGCATCAACCATCACTTCTCTGGTGCTAATCTTTAAATTGCGTTCGATCAGAGAAATTTGCCCTAAATTACCCCCGACATCGGCGATCGCATTGAGGACAGAAGCGAAGGTTCCCGCTTGATTGGGGATTTCTATCTTGAGACTTAAACTATAGCTAGGATTGGGCGTTAAATGAACCATGCTGAAGGCTTCCAATACTGATAAATATTGATTATCTTCTATCTGTGAAGGACTTTGGTATCTAATCGCGCAGTTTCTTTAGCTATTAGGGTTTCTCTGGGCCTAACACCAGGGGAGCGGGGTGTGGGGTGTGGGGTGTGGGGTGTGGGGAGATGGCAAATTAGGTTAGACTTCATCTTAATGAGAAAGACTGTAAATATGACTAGAGAATTATATCCGGCGATCGATCCCTATGGTACTGGTTACTTAAAAGTATCGGCTCTCCACACAATTTATTATGAAGAAGTGGGCAATCCCCAGGGTAAACCGGTAGTATTTCTCCATGGCGGGCCCGGCGGTGGTATTGAAGGGATTTATCGTCAGTATTTCGATCCGCAGAAATGGAGAATTGTCCTTTTTGATCAACGGGGTTGCGGTAAAAGTACCCCTCACGCTGAGTTAAGAGAAAATAACACTTGGCTATTAGTGGCAGATATGGAAAAACTACGAGAATTATTAAAAATTGAGCGCTGGGTAGTTTTTGGCGGTAGTTGGGGAAGTACCCTATCTTTAGCCTACAGTCAAACCCATCCTGAACGATGTTTAGGCTTAATTTTGCGCGGGATTTTTCTACTGCGAGAAAAAGAATTAAAATGGTTTTATCAAGAGGGAACCAGTTATATTTTTCCCGATATTTGGCAGAATTATTTAGCACCTATTCCCCCGGAAGAAAGGGGAGATTTGCTGGCCGCTTATTATCGGCGCCTGACTAGCGATAATCCCCAAATCCGTCTAGAAGCTGCCAAAGCTTGGTCAATTTGGGAGGGAAGTACCAGCAAATTAATTCCTGCGGACAATTTAATCGAGAGATTCGGTCAGGATAATTTTGCCGAAGCTTTTGCACGCATTGAATGCCATTATTTTGTCAATAAGGGTTTTTTAGAAACGGATAACCAACTGATCGAAAATGTTGATAAAATTCGTCATATTCCTGCGGTTATCGTGCAAGGACGTTATGACATTGTTTGTCCGATGATTTCTGCTTGGGAATTACATCAAGCTTGGCCGGAAGCGGAATTTATCATTGTTCCCGATGCGGGACATTCGATGACAGAAGTGGGAATTCGTAGTGCTTTAATTGAGGCTACCAATAAATTTGCTCATTTATAGATAAGCTAATCATGGTGATTATTTTGCCAAATTTGTTCATAGGCTTTTTCCATATCTATCGTAAATTGTTTGGCATTCCAGAGGGGAGATGTATGACGAGATTGACGTAATTGATAACGGACTTCTTCCCTTAAATTTTCATCTAATCCTAACTTAATTCCCCACTGCACATATTCCTCATCACTCCAAGCTATACCCTGACTAATGCCGGCATTTTTCATAAAAGTATAGCTATTGCGGGCCGCAAATTGTTCACCAACCCTAGTGACTAAAGGAATCCCCATCCAGAGGGTTTCTAGGGTTGTGGTAGCACCATTATAGGGATAGGTATCGAGAACTATAGCGTTTCTGATTCACAAGAGGTACATTCCCGATCCTGAACAGCTTAATCAGCAAAGGTTTAAGCGTGCCGCACAGATGCGAGAACTGCTATATATCAGCAATTCCTAGATTAGCGCGATGGGTTTCCTCATTGAAATCATTGGGCAAAAATCTTAATCTATCTTGACTAATTCCCAATTCGTCGGCACTTTTGAGAAATAATTCTCGAATGGTTTCTTTGTCGGCAAAACCTTTGATTAAAAGATAGCTATTAGGAACCTGTTGGAGAATCTGCAATTGCAGATAAATCATGTTTAAGGTGCGTTTTAATCCCGATTGCACGGTCAGATAAATAATAGCATCATCGGGAATATTTAAATCAGTTCTTCTCCTGGTGGGAACACCCACTTCAAAACCATCCACGGATAAATAAGAGTTAGGAAGTCGGATGATTTTTTCTGAATAAATTTCTTCAGCATTTTCGGGTAAAACGTAGTTATCGGCAATAAAATAATCAATCGCAGGGATTCCCGACGCATCTAATCCTAACCAAGTTACCTGTATCGGTGCGGGTTTTAATGCCATTACTAGATAAGTTGTATTATTAGTTAAGCTATCAAGATCCACTAAAATATCTAATTTGTCTTGACGAATTTGGGTAGTTATTTGTTCAATTTTTGCGGGCAAGTTATAGCTATAATCTGAGTTATTTATAGCAATTCTCTGACTTATGAGGTACAGTAGCAACAGTGAGTAAACCAATTGCGAATATCTTTTTGAGTAACTTCTAACATAGCCAATTCAATCCCTTCTATTAAGTCTTTGTA